>NZ_JBFAXR010000189.1:0-12545 GCF_040680895.1 Streptomyces sp. NPDC051940
GGCCGGTCGCGTTCCGCTGTCCTCCGTGGGCTCAGGGCTTGCGGGCCACCAGCCCGAACTGCGGGACCTCGGGGGCGTCCCGCCAGATGTCGTCCGCGCGCCAGCGCCCGCAGGAGACGATGCCCGGCTCCAGCAGCTCCAGGCCCTCCAGCAGCAGCGCGGTCAGGTCCTCGCGGCTGCGCAGATGGATGGGCGTCGGGGAGTGCGTGTTCCAGTGCTGCAGGCCGCGCAGGTCGTGGGGGTCGGCGTACTCCGTGGTGGCGTGGGCGACCGCCAGGAAGCTGCCGGAGGGCACCGCGTCCATCAGCGTCCGCACCGTGGTCTTCACCTCGGCGTCGTCGAGGAAGTGCAGCACGCTCAGGCCCAGCACCGCCACCGGCCGGCCGAAGTCCAGCGTCTCGCGGGCGCCCGTCAGGATGCCCTCCGGCTCCCGGGCGTCCTGGTGCAGGTACGCCGTGGCGCCGTGCGGGCCGGACGTCAGCAGCGCCTCGGCGTGGGCCAGTACGAGCGGGTCGTTGTCGACGTACACCACCCGCGACTCGGGGGCGATCCGCTGGGCCAGTTCGTGGGTGTTGCCCTCCGTGGGCAGGCCGGTGCCCACGTCGATGAACTGCCGGATGCCCGCCTCGTCGGTCAGATATCTCATCGCCCTGCGCAGGAAGGCCCGGTCGGCCTTGGCCAGCTGCGGCATCACGGGCAGCAGCTCGGCCATCCGGTCGGCGAACGCGCGGTCGGCCGCGTAGTTGTCCTTGCCGCCGAGCCAGTAGTTCCAGACCCGGGCGTTGTGCGGGACGGTGGGGTCGATGGGGTTGGTGGTCACGGCCGCCATGATTCCCTGTCCGGGGAAGTCGCGCCAGTTCCTTACCGGTTGTGACGGAGCCGGATCACTCCCGGCTCCCGAAGCGCGCCGGGTCGAACAGGCCGATCGGATGGGCCGTGCGGCCGTCCAGGGCGAGATCGGCGGTGATCTCCCCGACCACGGGCGCGAACTTGAAGCCGTGGCCCGAGAAGCCGCACGCCACCGTGACCGACTCCGGATACGCCGGGTGCCGCGTGATCACGAAGTGCTCGTCCGGGGTGTTGGAGTACATGCAGGTGGCGGCCTTCAGGAAGGTGCCCGGCAGATCCGGGAGCTGGCCCGCGACCTGGTCCGCCATGGCCCGCACCTCGTGGTCGTACACCGTGCGGTCGATCGTCTCCGGCGTGCACACCGTGCCGCCGCCGCGGAAGAAGGCCACCTTCGCGCCCAGTTCCGGCCCGTCGATCGCGGGGAAGCCGTAGATCTGGACGCCCGCGGCGTCCTCCCAGATGTAGATGGGGTGGCGCTCCGGTTCGAACGCGTGCGTGCCGCCCCGCGGCTGGAACCAGTACATGATTTGCCGCTCGACGGTGATCTCCACCCCCAGCTCCGCGAGCAGCTGCGGCGCCCACGCGCCCGGGCAGACCACCAGCTGCCCCGCCGTGTACGTGCCGCGGCCCGTCGTCACCCGCACACCGCCGCCGGGCAGCACCTCCCAGCCGTCGGCCGGCTCCTCGAAGCGCAGGTCGGCACCGCCGCGCGCGGCCAGCGCCAGCTGCGCCTCGACCGTGCGCTCCGGGCGGACGAGGCCGGCCTTCGCCTCCCACAGGGCGACCTCGTCGTCCTGCGGGGTGAGGGTGGGGAAGCGGCGGCGCAGCTCCTTCGCGTCGTACAGCTCGTGCGGCAGGTCCCAGGTGCGCGCGGAGAGCAGCGCGCCCGCCACGGTGCGGCTGTCGGGCGGACCGACCATGACCCCGCCGCACAGCACGGAGATGCCGGCCAGACCGCTGTCCCGCTCCAGCCGCTCGAAGAGCTCGTACGAGCGCAGCAGCAGCGGCACGTACGCCGGGTCCTCGAAGTACGACTGCCGGGTGATGCGCGAACCGCCGTGGCTGGAGCCCCGGTTGTGCGCCGGCCCGAACCTCTCCAGCCCGAGCACCCGCGCGCCGCGCGCCGCGAGCTGCCACGCCGTGGCGCTGCCCATACCGCCGAGGCCGAGCACGATCACGTCGTAGGAGTCCCCCATGTCAGCCTTTCCTTTGTAAGGTTGGCCCGAGCGTCTGCCGGGAATCATAGAGAACTCCCCGCGGAGGGGAAGATCGCGTGTCGGGGGTCCCGGGGATCCCGTGTGGGCAGGGGGAGGATCCGCCGTATGTCTCAGCCGTTACCCGCGCGTCCGGGCGGCCGGGACGAGCAGCCCGCGCTGACCGGCCGTGAGCGTGAGACGGCGGAGGTCGAACGGCTGCTGCACCACGCCGCCGGAGGCAGCGGCGGCGCGCTCGTCGTCCGCGGCGAGGCGGGCATCGGCAAGACGGCGCTGCTCGACCACGCGGCGCGGCGGGCCGAGGGCATGCGGGTGGTCCGCGGCGTGGGCGTCGAGGCCGAGGCGGAGCTCGCGTTCGCGGGGCTGCACCAGCTGCTCGGGACGTACGCCGACCGGCTCGACGCGCTGCCCGCGCCGCAGGCGGCCGTGCTGCGCGGCGCGTTCGGGCTCACCGAGGCCCTGGGCGCCGACCGGTTCCTCGTCGGCGTCGCCACCCTCTCCCTGCTGGACGAACTCGCCGAGGACCGGCCGCTGCTGGTGCTCGTCGACGACGCCCAGTGGCTGGACCGCACCTCCGCCGACGCGCTGCTGTTCGCCGCCCGCCGGCTGGACGCCGAACGCCTGGTGCTGGTCTTCGCCGCCCGCGACGGGCACCCGTTCCCGGCGTCCGGGCTGCCGGAGCTGTGGCTGGGCGGCATCGACCGCGCGGCGGCCGCCGAGGTCCTCGGCCGGCACGCCGCGGACCTCGCCGAACAGGTACGGGAGCGGATCCTCGACGAGGCCGAGGGCAATCCGCTGGCCCTGCTGGAGCTGCCCGGCGCCCTCAGCCCCGCGCAGCGCGCCGGTGAACTGCCCCTCGAGGCGACACCGTTCGGCTCCGCGCAACCGCTGCCCGGCCGGATCCAGGAGCGTTTCACCGCCCGGATCCAGGCGCTGCCGCCGCGTACCCGGCTGCTTCTGCTGCTCGCCGCGGCCGACGACACCGGCGACCTCGATCTGCTGCTGCGCTCCGCCCACCTGCTCGACGGGAGCCTCGACGACCTCGAACCGGCGGAGGCCGCCGGGCTGGTGCGGATCGCCGAGCGGCGGATGGAGTTCCGCCATCCGCTGGTGCGCACCGCCGCCTACCACGAGGCGACCATGGCCAAGCGGGTCGCCGTGCACCGGGCGCTCGCCGAGGCGCTGCGCGGCGGCGACGAGCACGGCGCCCGCCGCGCCTGGCATCTGGCGGCGGCCGCCACCGGTCCCGACGACGAGGTGGCCGCCGAGCTGGAGGCCACCGCCGAACGGGCCCTGACCGTCGGCGGGTACGCGGCCGTCGCCGCCGCCCTGCAGCGCTCCGCGCAGCTCACCGCCGACCCCGCACGCCGGACCGGCCGGCTGGCCGCCGCGGCCGACGCCGCCGTGAGCGCCGGACTGTCGCCGCTCGCGGAGGAACTCGCCGGCCAGGCCCTGCCGCGGGCCACCGACCCGCTCGTCGTGGCCCGCCTGGCCCGGGTCCAGGCCGCCATCGCGGGCGAGCGCGACCTGCCCGCCCGGGCCCGGCGGCTGCTCACCGCCGCCGCGGGCATCGTGCGGCAGAGCCCGGACGAGGCGGCGTTCATGTGCCTGGACGCGATGACCGTAGCCTGGGCCGAGGGCGGCCAGCAGGCCGCCCGCGAACTCGCCGCGCAGGCCGCCGCGATCCCCGCGGCCACCCCGCTGCTCGGTGCGCTGGCGTCCGCCGTACGCCATCTCGCGGACGAGGACCTGCAGACCGGCCTGCCGCTGGTACGCCGGCTGCTGCGGGAGGTGTGCGACGACGGCCAGCGCCGCGGGCTGTGGGAACGGGGGCTGGTGCAGTGGTGGTTCCACTGGACGGCCGACGTGGACACCGCGCACGACGAGGCGGTCGCGCTGGCCCAGGACTGCCGCGACCAGGGCGCGATCGGCATGCTGCCCCGCGTCCTGATGTACCTCGCCCGCTCCCAGCTCTACCTGGGCCGCTGCCGCGACGTGCAGACGACGGCCGCCGAGGGCCTGCGGATCGCGCAGGACACGGCGCAGACGCACTACGCCGGCCATCTCACCGGGCTGCTGGCGTGCGCGGCCGCGACCCAGGGCGACGAGGAGCGCTGCCGCTCGCTGGCCGACGACATCCTCGGCGAGGGTCCCTCGGAGCGGGGCGTGGAGTGCCTGTACGCCCTCAGCCTGCTGGACCTCGGCCTCGGCCGGTACGACGAGGCGCTGCGCCGGCTCGAGCCGGTGATCGGCGGGCACGGCTGCCATCTGGCGATGGACCACACCTACGGACTGGCCCCCTACGTCGAGGCCGCGGCCCGCGGCGGCGACCCGCGGCGGGCGCGCGCGGCGTGCGAGCAGTTCACCGGCTGGGCCAGGGCCACCGGCCGCCCCTGGCCGCGGGCGGTGGCGCTGCGGCTGCAGGCGCTGCTGGCGCCCGGCGACGAGCCGGACCGGCTGTACGCCCGGGCGGTCGCCCTGCACCGGCAGGACGTGCTGCCCTTCGAAGGCGCCCGCACGGAACTGCTGTACGGCGAGTGGCTGCGCCGCGCGCACCGCCGCGGTGAGGCGCGCGCCCAGCTCCGGCAGGCGCTGGAGACCTTCGAGACACTGCGTGCCAGGCCCTGGGCGGAGCGGGCCCGCCGCGAACTGCGCGCGACGGGGGAGTCGGTGCCCGCCGCCCGCACCCGGGGCGGTCCGGCGCGACTGCTGGACATCCTGACCCCGCAGGAGCTGCAGATCGTCCGGATGGCGGCCACGGGGATGAGCAACCGGGACATCGCGGCGGTGCTCTTCCTCAGCCCGCGGACGGTGGGATACCACCTGTACAAGGCGTTCCCGAAGCTGGGCATCGCCTCGCGGCGCGAGCTCGCCCTCATGAACCCGGTCGCCTGAGCCGTTTGACCCCAGTCATGTGACTGACCCGCGGGCCCCGTTGTCCGGTGACCGGCCGGACGCCCCCGCCGGTTCGTACACTCAGTGCCGCGTACGCCTCCGCGAGCCCGGCCACGCCGACTGATTCCCCGGGCACGGCGACCGGGGAACATCGGTGGAACCTCGCGGCGGCCGGAACGGATCCGGCCCCCAAGTCCTCGCCGCGAGTCCCGTCGAGGAGGTACGCCGATGACACGTACGGCCACGATCCCCGTGCCCGTGTCCCTCCTGACGACGCTCGTCCTGGCCGTCGTCACGCAGGACCCCTCGCTGCTCACGCAGTACCTGCCCGCGCAGCCGACCCGGGCCCACGCCACGGCCGCCGCCCCCTGCACGCCGGGGAGCGGACGGTCCGTGGCCGACAGCGCGGGCTTCACCCTGTGCCTGCCCGCGCACTGGGCACGGGACGAGGAGCGCCGGCCCGCGTACCCGGACGTCGCCGTGGTGACGTACCGGGAGCCCGGTGCGCACGGCATCACGGTGAAGGTCTTCGAGGTCTGCGAACCGACGCTGCGCGACTCGGCGGAGCGGGCCGAACGGCAGCGCCGCCGGACGCTGGACGGCTACCGGACGCTGGCGCGGACGTCGGCCGCGGACCGGGTGACGACCACCACCGGGTACGGCGTGGCCGGGCACGGGGTCCGCGGCGTCGACGTCCGCTTCCGCACCGCGGGCGGTGCGTCCTACGCGGTCGTGGTGACGGGCCCGGAGGACCGCTGGCCGGCGCAGCGGGAGCTGTCGGCCGCGGTCGTCTCCGGGTTCCGGGTCACAGGAGGGTGACCCCGTACACGCTCAGCGCCTCGGTGACCGGCTGGAAGAACGTCGTACCGCCGGAGGTGCAGTCGCCGCTGCCGCCCGACGTCAGGCCGATGGCCTTGTTGCCGTCGTACAGCGGGCCGCCCGAGTCGCCGCTCTCGGCGCACACGGTCGTCTGGATGAGGCCGTAGACCGTGCCGCCGCCGCGGCTGTAGCGGACGGTGGCGTTGAGCGCGGTGACCGTGCCCGAGTGCACGCCGGTGGTGGAGCCGTCGCGGGTGACCGACTCGCCGACGAACGCGTCGGCCGCGGTGTAGCCGCCGGAGTGGCTGAGCGCGGTGTTGTCGTAGCTGACCAGGGCGTAGTCGTTCGTCGGGAAGCTGTAGCCGACGTTGCCGCCGATGAGGGTGGTGCGGGCCTGGTCGGTGTACCAGGTGCTCGCGTCCTTGGCGCAGTGGCCGGCGGTCAGGAAGTAGTAGGTGCCGTTCTTGACGACGTTGAAGCCGAGCGAGCAGCGGTACAGGAACTGGCCGCCGACGCCCCAGATCGGGTCGCCGGGGCTCACCTTCGGGCTGAACTCGCCCGAGGTCCGCTCCAGCCGCATCCCGGCGCCGTAGCGGGCGGCGGTCTGCCGCAGGGTGGCGAGCTCGGCGCCGGAGACCGTGCTGTCGGCGGTCACCAGCAGCCGGCCCTGCTTGTCGTAGCCCCACGCGATGCCGTCGATGCCGCTGGCGTCGACGGCGGCCTCCGCGCCTCTGGCCTGCTGGGCCGGGCTCGGCGCGGCCTGCGCGGGGGCGCCGACGCCGACGGCGGCGAGCAGGACGGATGCGATCGCGGTGGCGAAGGTGGTGCGCTTGAACCTCAAGACGGCCTCCTCAGGCGGTCAACTGGGCACCTACGGACAGGGATCACGACGGATCACATCGTGTCCCTGACAAACTGAACGGAGTATTCCGTTCACCTCGCGCGGTGCGCAAGACCCGTAACACGTTGTTCACCGGGGGAGTTCGGAACGCCCAGGTCGGGGCCGTGGCAGGATCCGTGGCATGAGCATCGAACAGGCAGACCGCCCGGTCGCCCTCGTCACCGGGTCCACCTCAGGCATCGGCGAGGCCGTCGCGCGGCGGCTCGCGGCGGACGGCATGCGCGTCGTCGTGCACTCGCGCAGCAGCGCGGACGCCGGCGAGGCGCTGGCCGCGGAGCTCGGCGGGGCGTACGTGCGGGCGGATCTGGCGGTGGAGGACGAGGCGCGGGCGCTGGTCGCGGCGGCGCTCGACCGGTACGGGCGGCTCGACGTCCTGGTCAACAACGCCGGCATCAGCTGGCCGATCCCGCACGCCGATCTGGCCGCCGCCACCCCGGCCGACTGGCGCCGGCTGCTGGAGGTCAACCTGATCGCGCCCTGGGTGCTGTGCACCGAGGCGCTGCCCGCCCTTCGGAAGAGCCCCGGCGGCGGCAGCATCGTGAACATCACCAGCCACGCCGGCGTACGCCCCAAGGGCTCGTCCGTCCCGTACGCGGCGAGCAAGGCCGCGCTCAACCACGTCACCCGGCTGCTGGCCGCGGCCCTCGGCCCCGAGGTGCGGGTCAACGCGATCGCCCCGGGGCTGGTGGACACGCCGATGACGAAGGAATGGGTCCAGGCCCACGAACTGTGGCGCGAGCGCGCCCCCATGCACCGCCCGGCCCAGCCGGCGGACGTGGCCGGACTGGTGGCGTCGGTGATCGCCAGCGGCTATCTCACCGGCGAGGTCATCGTGTTCGACGGCGGGCTGAACCTGACGTGAGTGGCGCGCTGAACCGACGTGAGTGGCGCGGCCCGCTCCCCCTGGCCCGTACGGCACGGGGGGAGCGGACCGCGGGCTTCTACCGCACCCCGTCGAGGTTCGTCAGACCGCTGTCCGTCTCGTAGCGGATGTCCTCGGCGGGGAGGCCGGCGATACGGGCCAGCCGGGCGGCCGCGGCGGCCCCGGGGGCGGAGCCCTCGACGCCGACCGTGAGGCCGGAGCCGTCCTCGCCGTCCGGTGCCGCCCAGGTGACGCCCGCGTCCCGGCCCGCCGTGCTGCGGGTGACCCGGTCGGCGGCCGCGAGCAGCTCCGCGCGCGTGTACGCCGCGTCCGCGACGAGCACGATCGTCGCGCCCAGCGGCCTGGACTCCGCGTACGCGGCGGCCTCGCGCGGCACCCGGCCGGCCCAGTGGGCCGTGATGCGCCGGGTGCCCTCGTCGACCCTCAGGCCGGCGAACCCCGGGCCCATCCGGCGCAGCCGGTCGGCCACGGCGGACAGGTCGGCCGCCCGCTGACCCTCCGCCGCCGAGGCGTCGTCCGCGTCCGAGGGCGCACGCGACCCGGCGTCGGCCTCACCGGCCGCCGGCCGCGGTGCCCCGCCCGAGGTGACCTCCGCCGCCGCTCCGCCGACCGCCAGGGTGGCCGCCACGACGCAGCCGACGGCGACGGTGCCGGCCGCCAGCCACACCACGGCGCGCCGGGGCATCGCCGTCTACTCCACTTCCAGCGAGTAGCCCCAGCTGTTCAGGGCGACGCTGATCGGCAGATAGACGATGTCGTCGTAGCACGTCGGGTTGGAGTCCGGGTTGTGGGCGCCGCAGCTGGTCGCGGAGGCCGTGTAGCCCGCGATCAGCGTGCCGCGCGCCTGCACGCCGCCGGAGACCGTGCGGTAGATCGGGCCGCCGCTGTCGCCGCCGCCCGCCATGTACGCGCCGGAGCCCCGGGCCCGTACGTACCAGCCGCCGTTCAGGCCGGACAGCGTCACCGCGTCGTCGGTGATCGAGCCGCAGTGGGTGCCGGTGGAGGCGCCGCCGGAGCAGACCGCGTCACCGGTGTTGTTGCTGGCCCAGCTCTTCACCGAGGCCGAGGAGGAGCTGTCCCAGGCGCCGACGTAGATCCGGGCGCTCGTCGCGGGGGAGGCGGACGGGTCGATGCTCTGCGAGTCGATGCTCGGGTACGCGTAGACGTTCGCACCGGTCGCGATCGCCGTGCCGCCGCCGTCGTAGACGGTGTTGTCGGCCTCCGGGTCGCAGTGGTTGGCGGTCAGCAGCCGGCCGGAGCCGCTGGAGAGCGCCGCGAAGCCGGTCGAGCAGACAAAGCCGTTGACGACGATGCGGCCGCCCCCGTACCAGGGCGCGGAGTCGTTCGCGCGCGTCGCCAGGTTCTTGATCCGGCCGACGTTCTCCTCGTACGACACGTTCCCGGCGTCGACGCCCGCCACGGCCGCTATCTCCTTGCGGAGCTGGGCGCCCGGGGCCTTCCCCGCCATCTGCAGCGTGATGCCGGTACCGTCGTGGTTGACCGAGGCCGACGAGATGTCCGCGCTCTTCGCGAGGTCGCTGCGCGTCACCCGGGACGCGGCGGCCTTCCCCTCCTCGCGCGTGAACGCGGCCGTGCGGTGCACGTTGACCTTCACCCCGCGGCCGTTGTCGGCGAGGTACGCCGAGACGTCGGCCGGGACGGCGCCCTTCCAGTACAGGTCTATGGAGCGGGTCCCGGGGTTCACCTTCTGCCCGGCGTAGCCGTGGCCCTCGCCGAGCGCGCTGACGGTGTCCGCGACCAGCGGGAGCACGTCGCCCGCCGTGTCGCCCAGCACGTCGGCGAACGCCGCGACGTGCTGGCCGGCGCCGGGGGCCTTGGTGCCGATCGGCGTCACGAACGGCTGCGCCGACCCGTCCGGTCCGGGGTCTGCGTACGCCGGCTGGGCGAGCGCCGCCGCGGCGAGACAGCCCGCGAGACCGAGGGCGAGCCGCCTGCCGTTCCTGCTGCCGCGAGTGGAGGTTCGCAACGGACCTCGCACATGTCCTCCTTGATAGGGAACTCATTCGGTTACGCGCCGCGATCCTGGCATGACACAGCGCGCCGACCGCAGGTGCGAAGGCGTGATCGGTGAATAAGTGACCGGAAAAGGAGGGGTAATTGGCTCACAATCGGCCTGTGAGGCCACAGGGGCGGAGGTGACGCGCGGGAGGCGTCGGCCGGGCACGGGAGACGGCGGTCGTCACGGTGCGTCACGGCCCCCGGACGGGCTAACCGACCGTGCGGGCGGCAGCACCCCGCCGGACCCTGACGGAGTGGGCCGGCGTCGATCCGGACGGCGGCCGGAATCCTTGCTCGGCCGCGCCCTCCAGGTCGGTCGCCGACCATCGGGAGCGCACCGTGTCATCGATGCCGTTCGGCTCGTTCGGGTCGCAGGACCCCTTCTCCGAGATCCTCAACCGCTTCTTCGGGATGTCTCCCGAATCCGGTCCGCCGCAGGTCCAGCGCGTGCCCATCGGGCGGCTGCTGACGGACTCGGCCCGGGAGCTGATCGCCGCCGCCGAGCGGCGCGCCCTGCAGGACGGCAGCGAGGACCTGGACACCGGGCATCTGCTCTGGGCGTCCACGCAGGTGGAGCCCACCCGCAGCGCGCTGAGCCAGGCGGGAGTGGACCCCGCGAAGCTGGGTGCGGAGATCGCCAAGGCGCTGCCCGGCGAGAGCGCCACCCCGTCCGCCGAACCCGGCCTCACCCCCGCCGCCAAGCGCGTGCTGATCGGCGCCCACGCCCGCTCGCAGGCGGCCGGTGTGTCGTACATCGGCCCGGAGCACATCCTCGGCGCCCTCCTGGACGACCCCGACTCCGGCGCCGCCGGTCTGCTCGAGGCGTACGGCACCGACCCGGGCCGGCTGCGCCGGGCCGGCGACGCCGCCTCGCGGGCGGGCGGCGCGCCCGCCGCCAAGGCGCCGAGCAGCACCCCGACCCTGGACGAGTACGGGCGCGACCTCACCGAGGAGGCGAAGGCCGGCAAGCTCGACCCGGTGGTGGGCCGCGCCGAGGAGATCGAGCAGACCGTCGAGATCCTCTCCCGGCGGGCCAAGAACAACCCCGTCCTCATCGGCGAGCCCGGCGTCGGCAAGACCGCCATCGTCGAGGGCCTGGCCCAGCGGATCGTCTCCGGCGACGTCCCCTCGACGCTGGCGGACAAGCGGGTCGTCTCGCTGGACCTGGCGGGGCTGGTCGCCGGGGCGAAGTACCGCGGCGAGTTCGAGGAGCGGCTGAAGAACGTCATCGACGAGGTGAAGGCCGCCGAGCACTCGACGATCCTGTTCATCGACGAGCTGCACACCGTCGTCGGCGCGGGCGCCGGCGGCGAGGGCGCCATGGACGCGGGCAACATGCTCAAGCCCGCGCTCGCCCGCGGCGAGCTGCACGTCGTCGGCGCCACCACCATCGACGAGTACCGCAAGCACATCGAGAAGGACCCGGCGCTGGAGCGCCGCTTCCAGCCGGTCATGGTCGCCGAGCCGAGCGTCACGGAGACCATCGAGATCCTGCAGGGCCTGCGCGACTCGTACGAGGCCCACCACCAGGTCCGCTTCACCGACGACGCGCTGGTGGCGGCGGCCGAGCTGTCCGACCGCTACGTCTCCGACCGCTTCCTGCCCGACAAGGCCATCGACCTGATCGACCAGGCCGGCGCCCGGGTGAGGCTGAAGTCCCTCGGTAAGTCCACCGAGGTCACCGGCCGCGAGGACAAGCTGGCCAAGCTGAACCGCGAGAAGGACGAGGCCGTCGCCGCCGAGGACTACGCCAAGGCGAGTGAGGTCAAGCAGCGCATCGCCGAGACGGAGGCCGAGCTGGCCGGCGTGGGCGAGCGCCGCGAGGGCGTGATGGCGGTGACCGCCGAGGACATCGCCGAGGTCCTCTCCCGCCGCACCGGCATCCCCGTCGCCCAGCTGACGGAGAACGAGAAGGAGCGGCTGCTCAAGCTCGAAGACGCCCTACACAGCCGGGTGGTGGGCCAGGACGAGGCCGTCACGGCCGTCTCCGAGGCGGTGCGCCGCGGCCGCGCCGGCATGGCCGACCCGAACCGGCCCGTCGGCTCGTTCCTCTTCCTCGGCCCCACCGGTGTCGGCAAGACCGAGCTGGCCAAGGCCCTCGCCGAGCTCCTCTTCGGCGACGAACACCGCATGATCCGCTTCGACATGAGCGAGTTCCAGGAGAAGCACACCGTCTCCCGGCTGATCGGCGCCCCGCCCGGCTACGTCGGCTACGAGGAGGCCGGCCAGCTGACGGAGAAGGTCCGCCGCCAGCCGTACAGCGTGCTGCTCTTCGACGAGGTGGAGAAGGCGCACCCGGACGTCTTCTCGGCGCTGCTGCAGGTGCTGGACGACGGCCGGCTGACCGACGCGCAGGGGCGCACGGTCGACTTCCGCAACACGGTCGTCATCATGACCTCCAACATCGGCGCGCACCGGATCCTCGCCCACAAGGGCAACGTGGAGGACATCAAGCCGGAGCTGATGGAGGATCTGCGCGCGCGCTTCCTGCCGGAGTTCCTCAACCGCATCGACGAGATCATCATCTTCCACGGCCTGGCCGAGGAGGACCTGACGGAGATCGTGGACCTGCTGCTGGAGCAGACCCGCCGCCGGGTGCGCGGCCAGGGCGCGGAGCTGGAGGTGACCGAGGCCGCGAAGAAGCGCCTCGTCGCCCTCGGCCACCAGCCCGAGTTCGGCGCCCGCCCGCTGCGCCGCACCCTGCAGACGGAGCTCGACAACCGCATCGCGTCGCTGCTGCTGCGCGGCGATGTCCACGAGGGTGACACGATCGTGGTGGACGTCGTGGACAACGAGCTGCACCTGTCCGTACGCCACGGCGAGGGCGCCGAGGAGGAGCAGGGCAAGGACGCCGCCGCGGAGAAGGGCAAGGACGCCGAAGGGCCCGGAGGCGAGGCGGACACGCTGCCGAAGGCGGCGTGACCCGGTAGCCGCGAACCCCCGTCCGGGCCGCTGCCGGACGGGG
>NZ_JBFAXR010000190.1:0-12541 GCF_040680895.1 Streptomyces sp. NPDC051940
GTCCCCTCGCGTGGTGTTGTGGCGGCGGGCGGGGCCGGGTGGGCTGGGTGAGGTCCCCGCCGACCCGCCCGCGCCCGGCCCCCCGGGGGGGCAGGGGGCCGGGCCGTCGCGCTGTGCGCGGGTCAGACCTTGGCGAGCTCCCGCTCGCGCTCGTCGTCGCCGTCGTCCGACTTCGACAGCCGCACCTCGGACTCGAGCTTCTTGCGCAGCTGCTCGCCCTCGACGTCGACGTTCGGCAGGACCCGGTCCAGCCACTTCGGCAGCCACCAGGCGCGCCGCCCGAGCAGCGCCAGCACCGCCGGGACGATCGCCATCCGGACCACGAAGGCGTCCAGCAGCACCGCCACGGCCAGGCCGAAGCCCATCATCTTGACCATGTCGTCGCCCGCTCCGATGAAGCCGGAGAACACGCTGATCATGATGATCGCGGCCGCGGTGACGACCCGGGCGCCGAACTTGAAGCCGGTGACGATGGCCTCGCCCGGGCGCTCGCCGTGGACGAACGCCTCGCGCATCCGGGTGACGAGGAAGACCTCGTAGTCCATCGCCAGGCCGAACACCACACCGATCATGAAGATCGGCATCATCGACATGATCGGGCCGGTCGACTCCACCCCGAACAGGCTCGCCAGGTGGCCCTCCTGGAAGACCAGCACGACCGTGCCGAGCGCGGCGAGCACCGAGAGCAGGAAGCCCAGGGCGGCCTTGAGCGGCACCAGCAGCGACCGGAAGACCAGCATCAGCAGCACGAACGCCAGGCCCACCACCAGCGCCAGATACGGCACCAGGGCGTCGTCGAGCACCTGCGAGAAGTCGATGTTGATCGCGGTGGTACCGGACAGGTACAGGTCCGCGCCCGTGTCCGACTTCAGCTGGGGGGCCAGGTCGCGGATGTCGTGCACCAGCGCCTCGGTCTCGGCGTCGCTCGGCCCGGTGCTCGGGACGATGCTGATCGTCGCCGTGTCGCCGGCCTCGTTGAAGGCGGCCGGGCTCACCGAGACCACGCCGTCCACACCGGCGATCTTGTCGCCGATCTCCTCGGCGGCCTGCTTGGCGTCGTCCGCGTTCTTGGCGTCGACGACGCCCATCAGCGGACCGTTGAAGCCGGCGCCGTACGCGTCGGAGAGGATGTCGTAGGCCTTGCGCTGCGTGGTGTCCGTCGGGCTGGAGCCCTCGGAGGGCAGGCCCAGCTCCATCTGCGACACGGGGAAGGCCAGCGCGCCCAGCGCCGCCACCGCCGCGATCAGCACCGCCAGCGGGCGGCGCAGCACGAAGCGCGACCAGCGGGTGCCCATGTTGGGCTTGCCGTCCGTCTCGTGCGCGGCCGGGACCAGCGTCTGCGGGTTGGCCTTGCGCACCTTGCGGCCGAAGACCCTCTTGCCGACCAGGCCCAGCGCGGCCGGGACCAGGGTCAGCGCGATCAGCACGGCGAGTGCGACCGTACCGGCGGCGGCCATGCCCATCTTGGTGAGGATCGGGATGTTGACGACCGCCAGACCCGCCAGCGCGATGATCACCGTGAGGCCGGCGAAGACCACGGCGGAGCCCGCGGTGCCGACGGCGCGGCCGGCGGCCTCCTCGCGCGAGTGCCCGTCGATGAGCTCCGCGCGGTAGCGCGAGGCGATGAACAGGGCGTAGTCGATGCCGACCGCGAGGCCGATCATCATCGCGAGGGTGGAGGTGGTGGAGGAGAGGTTGAGCGTGGTCGCCAGCGCCGTGATCGACGAGATGCCGATGCCGACGCCGATCAGCGCGGTCAGGATCGGCAGACCGGCCGCGACCAGCGAGCCGAAGGTGATGATCAGCACCACCAGGGCGATGCCGACACCGATCATCTCGCCGTTGCCCATGTCCGGCTCGACCTGCAGCGCGTCACCGCCAGCCTCGACGGTCAGCCCGGCGTCACGGCCGGAGTCCAGCGCCTTGTCGATGTCCTCGTGCGTGGCGTCGGTGATCTCCATGGCGGGGACCTTGTACGTCACGGTCGTGTACGCCGTGTCGCCGTCCTCGCTCACGGCGCCCGGCGTGTCGAACGGGTCGCCGACGGCCTGCGCCTGACCGCCCGCGAGCTGGTCCAGGACCTTCTCGACCTCGGCCTTGTGCTCGGCCGCGGTGATCTTCGAGCCGTCCTCGGTCTGGAAGACGATCCGGGCGGTGGCCCCGTCGGCGCTGCCGCCGGGGAAGCGCTGCTCCAGCAGGTCGAAGGCCTGCTGGGCCTCGGTGCCGGGGAGCTTGAAGTCGTCCGCCGGTGCCTTGGCGGCCGAGGAGGCGCCGACGCCGGCCAGGACGAACAGGGCGACCCACAGGAGGCCGACCAGCTTTCGGTGCCGGAACGAGAACCGTCCCAGTCGGTAGAGCAGAGTTGCCACGGGCGGACACTCCTTGATCGTCTGATGAGTGGACGTGGTGATCCACCCCGGCGACGGAAGCGGCGTCTGCCAGGTGGAGCTGTGAACTTGTCGGGGAGACGGGGAGGGTGGAGAACGGGGGACTGGGGGAGGGGAGCTACTCGACGCCGAGGGCGGGGAAGACCACCGCGTCGAGATAGCGGGTGAGGTAGTCGAGGTCCACACGCTGGTCCTCGACCCACTCCCGGGTGACGAACGCCCCGCACAGCATGTGCGGGACGAACTCCAGCGCCGGCGAGTCGGCCGGCACCTCACCGCGGTCCACGGCGCGCCGCAGCAGGCTCTGGATCTTCTCGAGCTCGGGGAGGATGAGAAGTTCCCGCATCGCCTCATGCAGCTCCGGGTACGCGTGCGCGGCCTGAGCGAGGCCCCGCATCAGCGCATGGTCGCTGTCCGCGTCCTTCAGCCCGTACGAGGCCAGCAGCCGCAGGTCGCCCCGCAGGCTGCCGGTGTCGGGATCCGGCAGCGCGCCGCTCTTGGCGTGCCGCAGGGCCGTCGCGACGAGCTCCGGCTTGCCCTTCCACTGGCGGTAGAGGGTGGCCTTGCTGGCATGCGTGCGCGCCGCGATGGCGTCCATGGTCAGCGACTCGTATCCGTTCTCGCGCAGCAGCTCCAGCACGGCGTCGAAGACCTCGTGCTCGCGCTCCGCGCTCAGCCGGGAGCGGCGGATGACGGTGGTGTCTGTCATGCGGCGCCTCCTGCCCGGCTGGAACGAAACGGTTTCGTACTCCTCGAGAATCGTACGCTGTACAGCCAGCGAAACGGGGCCGTTTCGCATGTGGTGTCGATCACGCTGCGTGCCTCTCGGGCCCGCCGGAACCGGGCGGATGTGAACCCTGGCCCCACAGCCTGTTACGAGCAGGTTATTGGCGCGCGAATGAGCGTGGGGGTCGCTACTCTGAGGGGGACGGAATGCCTCTTCAACCGGGGAAGCACCGACACCCTCGGCCCGTCCCGGGGCGCGCCCAGCACAACGGGCCGCGCCGCCCGGACCAGCACAGCCGGCGCCACCGCGTCCGAACTGCTAGCAAGCCAAGCCCTGGTGCCGACTTCCCCGGCGACAACAGGAGCTGATCCAGTTCACAGACACGGAGGAGCGCACGGTGTCAGATATCAAGGAACGCAGCCAGGCCGAACCCGACCGCCGCACCCGCGCGGGTGCCCATGCGTCGGACGAACTCAGCAGTCTCGAGGTCTGGGCGCGTTCCGCCCCCATCCGGCTGGCCGGCTACGAGGAAGACCTCGCCGAGCCGCACATCCTGCCGGGCATCGACTGACCCAGCCGTGAAGAGCCCCGACCCCTGTCCGCAGGGGTCGGGGCTCTTCCTTTCGGCGCGACGTGAGCCGACTCGGCGCGACGTCAGCCGACGAAGACCCGCACCGCCGCCTTCAGATCGGCCACGCCCTGTTTGGCGTCCGAGAAGAACATCCCGGTCTGCACGGCCGTGTACAGCTCGTTGTCGATACCCGCGTAGCCGTGGCCCATCGACCGTTTGATGACCACGACGCTCTTCGCCTTGTCCACGTCCAGGATCGGCATGCCGGAGATGGCGTTGCCGGACCGGCGCGCGGCGGGGTTGGTGACGTCGTTGGCGCCGATGACCAGCGCCACGTCCGCCTGCGCGAACTCCGGGTTGACCTCCTCCATCTCCTTCAGCTGCGGATACGGCACGTTCGCCTCCGCCAGCAGCACGTTCATATGGCCCGGCATCCGCCCCGCGACCGGGTGGATGGCGTAGCTGACCTCCACCCCGTGCTCGGCCAGCAGCGCCGCCAGATCGCCCAGCTCGTGCTGCGCCTGTGCGGCCGCCAGCCCGTACCCCGGCACGATGATGACCTTCGACGCGTACGCCAGCTGGATCGCCACGTCGTCCGCCGAGACCGACCGTACGTGCGTGTCCCCGTCACCCGTCTGGGCGGCGGCCGCGTCGCCGGTGCCGAAGCCGCCGACGATGATCGCCGGGATGGAGCGGTTCATGGCGTCCGCCATCAGCTTCGTCAGGATGCCGCCGGACGCGCCGACCAGCGCGCCCGCGATGATCAGCGCCGGCTCGCTGAGCACGAAGCCGGCCATGCCGACCGCCGTACCGGTGAACGCGTTGAGCAGCGAGATCACCACCGGCATGTCCGCGCCGCCGATCGGCAGCACCATCGTCACCCCGAACGCCAGCCCCGCCACCGTCAGCAGCACCAGCGCGGTGACGCTGCCGGGGTCCGCCACCAGCCACACCGCCGACCCGGTGAACGCCACCGCCAGCAGCACGTTCAGCGCCCGCGCCCCGGGGAAGACGATCGGCCGGCCCGGCACGACGCCCTGCAGCTTGCCCGCCGCGATCAGCGACCCGGAGAACGTCACCGCGCCGATCAGGATGTCCAGCCCGCCCGGCACCGTGGTGCGCGCCCCGAGCGAGGACACGTGCTCGTGCTGCACCAGCTCGCCGATGGCCAGCAGCGCCGCCGCCCCGCCGCCCACCGCGTTGAACAGGCTCACCAGCTGCGGCATCGCCGTCATCTGCACCGTGCGCGCCGCCCACAGCCCGGCCGCCGAACCGACCAGGACCCCGCACAGCAGCACGATCCAGCCGGTGGTCGTGATCGAGCTGTCCTCCACCAGCAGCACACCGGTGGCGACGATCGCGACCGTCATCGCCCCGGCCGAGAGGGTGTTGCCGCGCCGCGCGGTGGCGGGGGAGTTCATCAGGTGCAGGCCCAGCACGAAGCAGGCCGCGGCGGCCAGCAGCACATAGCGGACCGTGGTCTCCAGACCGCTCATGCCGCGTCCTTCCCCTTGGCGGCGCCCACCGTGGGCCGCGCCTTGAACATCTCCAGCATCCGGTCCGTCACGGCGTAACCGCCGACCACGTTCATCGCCCCGAAGGCGACCGCGACGAACGCGAGGACGTACTCGACGGCCGAGTCCGCCGCCGCGGTGATCAGCATCGCGCCGATCAGCACGATCCCGTGGATGGAGTTGGCGCCGGACATCAGCGGGGTGTGCAGGGTCGCGGGCACCTTGCTGATCACCTCGAAGCCGACCAGCACGCTGAGGACGAAAATGGTGACCGCGGTGAGCAGATCGAGGCTCACTTCGCACCTCCTGCGGGAGTGCCGCCGACGGCGGGGTGGACGACGGAGCCTTCGTGGGTGACGACGACACCGGCCTGGATCTCGTCCTCGGTGTCGATGTGCAGCGCGCCGTCCTTCAGCAGATGCGTCAGCAGCGCGGTGATGTTGCGGGCGTACGCCGTGGAGGCGGCGGTCGCCATCACGGACGGCAGGTTCCCGGCGCCGATCAGGGTCACGCCGTTGTCCAGCACCGAGGTCTTGTCCGGCTCGGACAGCTCGACGTTGCCGCCCAGTTCGCTGGCCGCCATGTCGACGACCACCGACCCCGGCCGCATTCGCTCCAGCGCGGCCGCGGTGACCAGCCGCGGGGGCCGGCGTCCCGGCACGCGGGCGGTGGTGATGACGACGTCGGAGCGGGCGATGTGGTCCTCCAGCGCCTGGAGCAGCGTCTGCGACTCGTCGCCGGTCAGCTCGCGCGCGTAACCCCCCTCGCCCGCGGCGGAGGCGACCTGGTCCAGCTTCAGGTAGCGGGCCCCCAGCGACTCGATCTCGCCCTGCGCCTGCGGCCGTACGTCGTAGCCGGTGACGACCGCGCCCAGCCGGCGGGCGGTGGCGATCGCCTGCAGGCCGGCGACGCCCGCGCCCAGGATGAGCACCGCCGCCGGCTTCGAGGTGCCGGCCGCGGTGGTCAGCATCGGGAAGTACCGGTCGTAGGAGTCGGCGGCCAACAGCACCGCCTTGTACCCGGCGACGTTCGCCTGGGAGGTGAGGGCGTCCATCGACTGGGCGCGGCTCAGCGTGCGCGGCAGCAGGTCGAGGCTCACCATCGTGACGCCCCGGGCGCCCAGCTCGGCGACCAGCGCCGGATGCTGGATCGGGTCCAGCAGCCCGATCAGCGTCTGTCCCGGGCGCAGCGGCACCGCCTCCTCCACCTCCGGCGGCCCCACGCAGAGCACCACGTCGGCCCGCTGGAACAGCTCCTCCACGCCGACGACCTGGGCCCCGGCCGCCGTGTAGTCGACGTCGGTGAACCAGGCGGCCGCTCCGGCCCCCGATTCCACGATCACGTCCACACCCGCCGATTTCAGCCGGGTCACCGCTTCGGGGATCAGGGCCACGCGCCGCTCGCCCGGCGCACGCTCCCTGAGGACCCCCGCGATCAGACTTGCCATGTGCAGATCTCCCTCGTCGCGAGAACGGGTGCGGACATTCCTACGATCGCCTGGGTGGTGCCCGCCGCACGCTACTGGAAACCGCTCCCCGTCCGGGAGGTGGCGTACGGCTTCGATCTGATCACCGGTGCGGAGCCGGTTTCCGGGTTCCCGGCCGGGTCGAGCCGGCCGCCGGCGGCCAGATCCGCCACGATCGCCTTGAAGTTGGGGCACTGGGTGAAGTCGTGCTCCTCGCAGTCCAGCGCGTGCTCGACCATGGCCATCGACGCCTGGAGCGCCCGCATCCGCTCGGTCAGTTCGGCCTTGTGGCGTTCCAGCAGGTCGCGCCGGTCGGCCGGACCGCCGACGGCGAACAGGTCGCGCAACTGCTCCAGGGACAGGCCGCTCTTCTTGCCGCCGACGATCATCGCGACGCGGTTGACGTCCTCGGGTCCGTAGCGGCGCCGGCCGTTCACCCGGGTTGCCGGGGCGAGCAGGCCCATGGCCTCCCAGTGCCGCAGCACATGGGGGGCGAGACGGAAGCGGGCGGCGAGTTCGCCTATCGACATGTCCGCGCTTGACTTCATGTTGACATTAACTTGCAGAGTGACGGTCCAGGTCAACCGGTCCCGGTCATCCGAGGAGAGTCACATGTACGAAGCGATCGTCGTGGGCGGCGGCCCCGCCGGCCTGTCCGCCGCGCTGCCCCTGGCCCGCAGCCACCGCAGGGTCCTGCTGATCGACGCGGGGGAGGGCCGCAACGCCCCGGCCGAGGGCGTGCACAACGTCCTCGGCCACGACGGCACCGCCCCCGAGGCCCTGCGCCGCGCGGGCCGCGAGCAGCTGCTGGCGTACCCCACGGCCGAGGTCGCCGAGGGGGAGGTGGAGCGCGCCGAGCCGGCACCGGACGGGGGCTTCCGGCTGCGGACGGCCGACGGCCGCACGCTCGCCACCCGGCGGCTGGTGCTGGCCACGGGGCTGTACGACGAGCTGCCCGCGGTGCCCGGACTGGCGGAGATTTGGGGCCGTACGGCGGTGCACTGCCCCTACTGCCACGGCTACGAACTGACCGGCGAGCGGCTCGCGGTGCTCGGCTCGGGACCGGAGAAGGTACGCCTGGCCCTGCAGCTGACCCGGTTCACCGACGACGTGGTCCTCCTCGCCGACGGGGAGCGGCCGGCCCGCGAGGCGGCGGAGCTGCTGGCCGCGCACGGGGTCACGGTCCGGTGCGAGCGCGTACTGCGCTTCGAGTCGGCGGACGGGCGGCTGGAGCAGATCGCGCTGGAGGGCGCGGAGCCGCTGCCGCGCGACGCGGTGTTCGTGGCGAGCACGCTGCGCCAGCGCTCCCCGCTGGCCGGACAGCTGGGCTGTACGCCGCTCCCCACGGGTGCGGTGGAGGTCGACGACTTCCAGCGCACCTCGGTCCCGGGCGTCTACGCGGCGGGCGACATGGCCCACCGCGCCGCCCTGCCGATGCCCTTCGCGGCGGTGAGCGTGGCGGCGGCCTCGGGGATCGTGGCGGGGTCGATGCTGGACCGGGAGCTGGTGGGGGCGGACTTCAAGCTGGACGGTTGAGCCGGCAGCCGGGTCCGGGTCTCACGCCGCCCGCTCCAGCGCCCGCAGTCCCAGGGCCCAGCCCAGGCGCGCCTCGCCGGACTCCGTGGGCCAGCCGGTGAGTTCGCCGATGCGGCCGACGCGGTTCAGGACCGTGTTGCGGTGGCAGTAGAGCTGTTCGGCGGTGCGTGAGGCCGAGCATCCGGTGTCCAGCCAGATCCGCAGGGTCTCCAGCAGCACCGGACGCTCGGCACCGCTGGCCAGCACGCCCGCCAGGTACCGGCGTACGAGCCGCTCTCCCATCTCCGGATCGGCGCACAGCAGCGCCTCGACCAGCCGTTCGTCCAGCTCCGCGACCGCGCCGCCGCCCGCCGGCAGCGTGCCGAGCGCCCGCTCGGACAGCCGCAGCGCCTCGTCGGCCTGGGCCAGGTCCTCGAAGGGCGGGGAGATGCCCGCCGTACAGCCGAGATGGGCGCTGAGCGTCTGCGTCAGCCGGGCGGGCGCCGCCGTGCCGAGGCGGACCAGGCCCGCCAGGACCTCGCCGCGGGGGCGCCAGAACGACCACAGCCCGGCCGCCTCCAGCGCGGGCGAAGGATCGGGCGGTGCCGCGGGGTTCTGGGCGAGGACGACGACCGCGAAGTGGTCGCGCTGCGGTACGCCGAGGGCGACCGCCGCCGCCCCCGCGACCGCCGGATCGCCGCCGCGGCCGTCCAGCAGCGCCTCGAACAGCGCCCCGCGCCGCGAGTCCTGCCGGTGCTGCAGCTCCAGGGTGGTGAGCCGGTAGGAGTTCGCCATCACCGCCGAGAAGCCGTCGATGATCTCCCACACGGTGCCCGCCAGCTCGCCGACGGCCTCCTGTCCGACCGGCGGCCGGTGGCGCAGCAGATCGGCGACGGCCTGCCAGATCACCCGGCCGCCGCGCCGGTACGCCCCCAGCACCGTGTCCAGCGGCATGCCCTGTTCGGCCCGCCGCCGCCCGGTGGCCGTCGCGGCGGCGTGGATGTCGCCGGCGGTGGGCGGCAGTCCGCCGAACTCCTCGAGGGCCAGCTGCAGGTTCTGCCGGCACTGGCCGCGCAGGTCGGCGTGCGTGACCGGACGCCCGGCGGAGTAGAGCGCGCTGTGCGCCTGGATGTCCGCCACCAGATCGGAGGTGAGCTTCTCCAGGTCCGCCAGCATCGCCGTGGCCAGCTCCTTGCGTACCGCCCAGTCGGCATCCGTCATGCGCCCACACTAGGCGGGTGCCCCGCCCGGGGGGAATTCCCGTGCCGTTTGCTCAGGTCGGCGGTGGCGGGCCTGGGCAGTTGCACAGGGCGCGCCCGCCGTCGTACGGGTATGCCGATCACCCGCGCCGAACGGCGGATCCTGTCCGATTCCTTCAAGACGCGCCCGCCGGCGGGCTCCTAACGTGTCCGGCATGACCGCACGATTCAACGCCATCGGAATGGCCGTCTCGGACATGGCGGCCTCGCTCGCCTTCTACCGCCTCCTGGGCCTGGACGTCCCCGCGGACGCCGAGAAGGAACCGCACGTCGAGGCGGAGCTGCCCGGCGGCCTGCGCCTGATGTGGGACACCGAGGAGACGATCCGCTCCTTCGACCCGCAGTGGCAGCCGCCCACGGGCCCCGGCCGGCTGGCCCTGGCCTTCGCCTGTGACGGCCCCGCCGACGTCGACCGGCTCTACGCCGGGCTGACCGCGGCCGGCCACGACGGGCACAAGGCGCCGTGGGACGCGTTCTGGGGCCAGCGCTACGCCGTCGTCCGCGACCCGGACGGCAACCACGTCGACCTCTACGCGGCTCTCTCGCCCTGACCGTCCGCCCCGGGACTCGCCGCGGCCCTGTCGCCCTGACCGTCCGCCCGGGACAGCCGGCCGAGGGGCACGCCGGCCAGTGCCTTGACGTCACGCGACAGATGGGCCTGGTCGGCGTACCCCGCCAGCGCGGCCACCTCGGCGAACGGGCGGCCTTCCCGGACCAGCTCCAGCGCCCGGTTCATCCGCAGCACGCGGGCCAGGGTCTTGGGCCCGTACCCGAAGACCGCCAGCGACCGCCGGTGCAGCGTGCGCTCGCCGACCCCGGCGGCGGCGCTCACCTCGGCCACGGACCGCCCGGCGCGCAGGCCGCGCACCACGGCCGGCAGATACGGCTCGGGCGGCTCGGCCCGCGCCAGCAGCCGCCCGGCGACCCGCTCCAGGACCGCCCCGCGGTCCGCGGCCTCCCCGATCCGCTCGGCCAGCCGCCGCGCCTCGGCCGTGGGCCACAGCGCGTCCAGCGGCACCCGGGTGTCGCGCAGCTCCACCGCCGGTACGCCGAGCAGCACCGCGCCCTGCCCGGGGGCGAACCGCAGCGCGGCGTGCTCGGCACCCGGGGCGTCCTGTCCCAGGTGGGCCCGCGTGTCGGGGCCGGCGACCAGCAGGGTGCCGCTGCTCCAGATCAGGTCCATGCAGCCGTCGGGCAGCACCCGGTACGGACCGCCCGTACCGCCGGTGCGGATCCACACCACCGCTCCCGGCACACCGTCCGCCGCCCGCTCCACGTACATGTCCCCAGCATGCCCCGCCGCGCTGGGAGAGACTGGACCCATGCCCGAACTGCCGGAGGTCGAAGCCCTCGCCGATTTCCTCACCGAGCACCTCGTCGGCCGCGAGATCGCCGGTGTGCTGCCGCTGACGATCAACGTGCTCAAGACGTACGACCCGCCCGCGACGGCCCTGCGCGGGCAGATGGTCACCGCCGTGGTCCGGCACGGCAAGTTCCTGGACATCACCGCCGGTGACCTGCACCTGATCACGCATCTGGCGCGGGCGGGCTGGCTGCAGTGGAAGGACTCCTTCCCGGCCAGGCCCCCGCGCCCGGGCGGCAAGAGCCCGCACGCCCTGCGGGTGACGCTGGACGGCGGCGGTGGCTTCGACCTGACGGAGCAGGGCACGCAGAAGAAGCTCGCCGTGTACGTCGTGTCCGACCCGCAGGAGGTCCCCGGCATCGCCCGGCTGGGCCCGGAGCCCCTCGCCGGCGACTTCACGCTTCAGGCGCTGCGCGACCTGCTCGCGGGGGAGCGCCGCCAGATCAAGGGCTTCCTGCGCGACCAGTCCACCATCGCGGGCATCGGCAACGCCTACAGCGACGAGATCCTGCACGCGGCGAAGCTCTCGCCCTTCAAACCCGCGGGCAACCTCACGGACGAGGAGACGGCCACCTTGTACGAGGCGATCGGTTCCACCCTGCGCGACGCGGTGGAGCGCTCGCGCGGCCTGGCGGCGGGCAAGCTGAAGGCGGAGAAGAAGAGCGGCCTGCGCGTCCACGGCCGCAAGGGGGAGGCGTGCCCGGTGTGCGGGGACACGATCCTGGAGGTGTCCTTCAGTGACTCGGCGCTGCAGTACTGCCCGACGTGCCAGACGGGCGGCAAGCCGCTGGCGGACCGGCGGATGTCGAGGCTGCTCAAGTAGGCGTCCGGCCGCCGGTCATCGCGTGATCCCCTCGCCGTCCTGGCCGGAGGGCACCGGCGGCGGAGACTGCCGTTCGCCGGCGTGGGCGGCGCGGACCCAGGTGGTGAAGTCCTCGACCGCGTCGGTGACGGCGTGGAGGCGTGGGGAGGGGAAGAAGTCGAAGTTGTGCTGGGTGCCCGGGAGTTCGGCGTAGGCCACCGGTCGGGCGGAGACCCGGGCGAGTTCCGAGGCGAAGTGGCGGGCGTCCTCGACCAGGACGAGCGTGTCCAGTGTGCCGTGGACGACGAGGAACGGCGGGGCGCCGGGGTTCAGGTGCGCCAGGGGGGTGGAGTCCGGGTCGGCGTCGGCCCGGCCGTAGTAGCCGTAGAAGCAGATCACCCCGGCCGCGGGCGGGCCGGCCGCCTCCCCTTCCAGACCGCCCGATGCCGTGAGCGCCGCCGTGGCCGCCAGGTGCGCCCCCGCGGAGCCGCCGGCGAGGAACAGCGTGGACGGGTCGGCCCCGTAGCCGGGGCCGTCCTCGTGCACCCATCGGATGACCTGCCGCGCGTCGGCGAGGCGGTCGGCGTAGTCCAGACCGCCGCGCAGGCGGTAGTTGGCGCTGACGCACACCCAGCCACGGGCGGCGAACCGGTACAGCAGGGGGCGTGCGCCGAGCAGTTTGCTGCCGGTGCGGAAGCCTCCGCCGTGCAGATAGACCAGGACCGGCGCGTTCGCCGCCCCCGAGCGGGGGACGTACACGTCCAGCAGGTGGCCCCGGCCCCCGTCGCCGTAGCGGACGTTCGCCACCCGCCGTACGCCGAACCGGTACGAGACCAGGGGCAGGACCAGCAGCCGGACAGCGCGAGCTGCACGGTCACCCAGAACGCCGCGAGCAGGTCGTAGCCTTCAAGGAAATCAAACACAGAACTATCCGCATC
>NZ_JBFAXR010000191.1:0-12465 GCF_040680895.1 Streptomyces sp. NPDC051940
CGTACTCACCCTCTCGGGCTTTCCTCCGGGCGCTTCCCTTCGGTGTTTCCGACTCTATCAGATCCTTTTCAGTCTCTGTCCCGGCCGGCGGGATTTCGCGAAGTCGTTTCCGGCCTCGCGGTGACCACTACGTTAGCGGATTTCTCCGCCATTCTCTAATCGAGCATTTCCGGGGTGCACAAAGCACGGTCCGGAAGGACCGATCAGAGAGTTCATCCAGTAGTGAGAGGTGCCGTCTCAGAGGCGCGCCCTAGCGGCCCCCGGTTTTGCGGCTTGGTCTACATTACGGGGTCGGCCGCCGAGAGTCAAGCTCCGTGGGTCCGGTGCCGGCGGTCGGTTCGGCTCTCGGGCTCAGGCGGTACGCCGAGACCGTCGGATCGCCGGCGAGGTAGAAGCGGTGTTGCCAGTCGTGGGCCTTGCTCACGCCTACCCGCGGACCGACCCGGATGAGGCCGGTCGGCACCGGCTCGCCCTCGGACAGCGTGACCGCAGTACCTGTCAGGAGGTCTGCGCCGTTGTGCTCCGCCGCGATGCCCAGTGCCTGGCAGAGGTTCCCCGGGCCTCGGGCGAGGCGTGCGCTCTCGACCCTGTCCCCCCGCCGCTTTCGTGCCAGGTCCTCCCCCTCGATGACTCTGCCCGCCCTGATGAGGACAGCCGAGGCGATGCCGTCCGTCCCGGTGACGACGTTGGCGCACCAGTGGAGACCGTGGGAGCGGTAGACGTACAGATGTCCCGCGGGTCCGAACATGACGGCGTTACGGGGGGTCCGGCCCCGGTAGGCATGGGAGGCGGGGTCGGCGGCACCTGAGTACGCCTCCGTCTCGGTGATCGCGATGCTCACGGTCCCCTCGGGGCCCATGTGGGTGAGGACGCTCCCGAGCAGCTTGGGGGCGACCTCTTCGGCCGGGTGGGCGAGGAGGTCGCCGTTCACGCCGGCCGCCCCGCGCCGTCGTACGCCTGCACCTCGGCGAGTCGCACCTCGGTCGGGCCCTCGGGGGTGGAACGCAGTAGTGTGCGGCCAAGGAGGTCCGGGGCTGCTTCCGGCGCGGGACGCTGGAGGAAGGACCGGTCCGGCGGAGTACGTGACATGCCCGGTGAGGGTAGTACGGGGAGGAGTGTGATGGGGTTCAAGAAGCTGTTCGCCAGCCTCGGGGCCGGTGGCGCGTCGGTGGAGACCGTTCTGGCGGAGCCGAACGTGGTTCCCGGCGGTGTGGTGCAGGGGCACGTCGAGATCTCCGGTGGGCAGGTGTCCCAGGAGATCGAGGGGCTGTCCGTCGGTCTGCAGGCCCGGGTCGAGGTGGAGAGCGGCGACCAGGAGTACAAGCAGGACATCGAGTTCCACCGGCAGCGGCTCGGTGGCGCCTTCACCATCCAGCCGGGCGCCCAGCACGTGGTGCAGTTCGGGCTGGAGATCCCGTGGGAGACGCCGATCACGACGTTCATGGGCCACCACCTGACGGGGATGAGCGTCGGTGTGACCACCGAGCTGCAGATCGCGCGGTCCGTGGACTCCGGTGACCTGGACCCGGTCAACGTGCACCCGCTGCCGGCGCAGCAGGCGATCCTGGACGCGTTCGGGCGGCTGGGCTTCCGGTTCAAGAACGCGGACCTGGAGCGCGGGCACATCCGCGGTACGCGGCAGAAGCTGCCGTTCTACCAGGAGATCGAGTTCTTCGCGCCGCAGCAGTACCGCGGGCTGAACCAGGTCGAGGTCACCTTCGTGGCCGACGACCGGGAGATGGACGTCGTACTGGAGATGGACAAGAAGCCGGGGCTGTTCACCGAGGGCACGGACTCCTTCCGCGCGTTCAAGGTGAGCCTGTCGGCGTACGACCAGACCGACTGGGCGGCGTATCTGAACCAGTGGATCTCCGAGGTCGGCAGCCGGCGGAACTGGCTCTGACGGCGGAGCGCCCGATACGAACGACGGCGGCAGCCCGTGGCCCTCAGGGTCGCGGGCTGCCGCCTTTGTCGGCGGGCTGCCGTACCGGGAGGAGATGACAGGCTGCCCAGTGGGCGGGCGCCGGCTCGGAGAGGAGCGGGGTGTCCGTGCGGCAGACGGGCTCGGCGTGCGGGCAGCGGGGGTGGAAGGGGCAGCCGGGGGGTGGGGACGCCGGGTCGGGGACCTCGCCGCGCAGGGGGGTGAGCGTGCGGGCGGCCTCCGCCACGGGGTCGGGCAGCGGGACCGCGTCCTGGAGGGACTGCGTATAGGGGTGGCGCGGGTCGTCGGAGACGGCGCGCCAGTCGCCGAGCTCCACGATCCGGCCCAGGTACATGACGGCGATCCGGTCGGAGAGGTGGCGGACCATGCCGAGGTCGTGGGAGATGAAGACGTAAGTGAGGCCGAGATCCTCGCGCAGTCGCGCCAGGAGGTTCATGACCTCGGCGCGGACGGAGACGTCGAGGGCGGAGACCGGTTCGTCGAGGACGAGCACGCGGGGCTCGACGGCGAGGGCGCGGGCGATGCCGACGCGCTGGCGCTGGCCGCCGGAGAGTTCGTGGGGGTGGCGGCGGGCGGTCGAGGCGGGCAGGCCGACGAGGTCCAGCAGCTCGGTGACGCGGGCGGCGCCTCCGGCGAGGCGGTGGACGTGGAGGACTTCGCCGAGGGTCTGCTCGACGGTGAGGCGGGGGTTGAGGGAGGCGTACGGGTCCTGGAAGACGAGCTGGACGGTGCGGCGCAGCCGGCGCAGTTCGGCTCCGCGGGCGCGGCGTACGTCGATGCCGTCGATCCGGACCGTGCCGCCGGTGGCGGTCTCCAGGCGGACGAGGAGGCGGGCGGTGGTGGATTTTCCGCAGCCGGACTCGCCGACCAGGCCGAGGGTCTCGCCGCTGTCGACGGTGAAGGTGACGCCGTCGACGGCGCGGACCGGTCCGTAGTGTTTGACGAGTTCGCTGACCTCGATCATGTCCACGACTCCTTGGGGACCCAGCAGGCGGCGCGGTGGGTGAGGGCGGGCTCCTCGGCCGTGCAGCGGTCGGTGCGCTGGGGGCAGCGCGGGGCGAAGGGGCAGCCGGGTGGGAGGGCGGCGAGGTCGGGCGGGGTGCCGCCGATCGCGGGGAGGGGGGCGCGCTCGGCGCCGCGGGCGGGTGGGAGGGAGGCGATGAGGCCGGCCGTATAGGGGTGCTGGGGGTCCTTGAAGAGGTCGTGTACGGGGGCGTCCTCGACGATGCGGCCCGCGTACATGACCATCACCCGCCGGGTGAGGCGGGCGACCACGCCCAGGTCGTGGGTGATCCACAGGACGGCGAGGCCGTGGTCGCGGCGCAGCTGGTCGACGAGGGTGAGGATCTGCTGCTGGACGGTGACGTCGAGGGCGGTGGTGGGTTCGTCGGCGATGAGCAGCCGGGGGCGCATGGCCAGGGCCATGGCGATGACGATGCGCTGGCGCTGGCCGCCGGAGAGCTGGTGGGGGTAGCGGCGGGCGGTCCTCTCGGGCGTGGGCAGGCCGACCTCGTCGAGGGCGGCGAGCATGCGGCGGCGGGCGGTGTCGCCGGTGACGCCGTGGGCGGCGAGACCTTCGAGGATCTGGGCGCCGACGCGCATCAGCGGGTTGAGGGCGGTGAGCGGCTCCTGGTAGATCATCGCGATGCCGGCGCCCCGCAGGGCGCGCCGCTCCCGTTCGGGGAGGGCGTGGACGTCGCGGCCCTCGTAGCGGATACGGCCGCCGGTGACGCGTGCGGCCTCGGGGAGCAGGCCCATCAGGGACAGCGCGGTGAAGGACTTCCCCGAACCGGACTCGCCGACCAGGCCGACGGTCTCGCCGGGGGCGATGGTGAAGGAGACGCCGCGCAGGACGTCGAGGTCGCCGATGGAGGTGCGGAGGTCGTGTACCTCCAGAAGAGTGTCGTTCACCGCTTCGCCTCCCGCGGGTCGAGGGCTGCGCGCAGGCCGTCGCCGAGGAGGTTCAGGGCGACGACCGCGACGACGATGAGGGCGGCGGGGAAGGCGAGCGTCCACCACGCCTCGGTGAGCAGGTTGCGGGACTCGCTGACCATCAGGCCGAGGGAGGGCTGGGGCGGCTGGGTGCCCAGCCCCAGGAAGGACAGGCCGGACTCGGTGAGGATCGCCCAGGACAGGGCGAGTGCGGTCTGTACGACGATGGGCGCGCTGACGTTGGGCGTGACGTGGCGCAGCAGCAGGCGGGCCGGGCTGTAGCCGAGGACCTTGCCGGCCTTGACGTACTCCGCCTCGCGTACGGCGAGCGTCGGTCCGCGGGCGACGCGGACGAAGATCGGTGTGTAGACGACGGCGATGGCGGCGGCCGTGTTGGTCCAGCCCTGGCCGAGGGCGGCGACGATCGCCAGGGCGAGGAGGATCGCCGGGAAGGCGAAGAGGATGTCGGCGAGGCGGGAGACGACGGCGTCGAGCCAGCCGCGGACGTAGCCGGCGGTGACGCCGAGCAGCGAGCCGACGAGGGCCGCGCAGGCCACGGCGACCGCGGCGACGCGCAGGGAGGCGGCGATGCCGGAAAGGCTGCGGGAGAGGATGTCGCGGCCGAACTGGTCGGTGCCGAACCAGTGGGCGGCGGAGGGTGCCTGCAGCCGGGCGGTGGCGTCCTGGTCGAGGGGGTCGTACGGGACGAGGCCGGCGGCGGCCAGCAGCGAGGCGAGCAGGAGGACGGCGGTGAGGAGCGCGCCGGCGCGCCCGTTCCTGTCGTGCCACACGCCGCGGACGACGGCCCGCCATCCGTACGGGCCGGGCCGGGCGGTGGGTGCCAGGGGCTGGTTCGCGGTCATCGCGTCCTCGGGTCCAGAAGCCGGTAGAGCAGGTCGACGGCCAGGTTGACCAGGACGAACGCGGTCGCCACCAGCAGCGTGGTGCTCTGCACGATGGCGTAGTCCTGCTGGGTGATGCCCTGCAGGAGCAGCCGGCCGAGGCCGGGCAGGGCGAAGATCTGCTCGACGATGACCGTGCCGCCCAGCAGATAGCCGAACTGGATGCCGGTCATCGTCAGGATGGGGATCAGCGAGTTGCGCAGGATGTGGGCCAGGCGCACGCGCATGGGTGCGACGCCCTTGCCGCGCGCGGTGCGGACGAATTCGGAGCGGGCGTTCTCCAGATAGGCGGAGCGGGTGGTGCGCATGATCGTGGCGGACAGGCCGACGGCCAGCACCAGGGCCGGGTAGAGCAGCTGGCTGAGGTTGCCGCCGACGGACTCGCTGAGCGGGGTGTACGTGCCCGGGTCGGGGAAGTACGAGAAGACGGTCGCGAGGACGGCCACGCAGACGGACGCGAGGACGAACTCGGGCAGGGCGAGGCCGAAGAGGCCGAGCCCCTGGGTGGTGAGGTCGCGGGCCTTGCCGGGGCGGCTGGCGGCGAACATGCCGAGCGCCACGCCGACCGGGGTGGCGATGAGCATGGCGAGCAGCGCCAGTTCGAGGGTGACCGGCAGGGCGTCGCCGATGAGGGTGCGGACGGGGACGCCGGTGTCGAGGGAGACGCCGAGGCGGCCCTGCAGGACGCCGCCGAGCCAGCCCAGGAACTGCTCGAGGGGCGACTTGTCGAGGCCGTAGTACTTCTCCAGGGCGGCCCGCTGCTCGGCGTCGAGCGCGCCGGCCTCGGTGCCGAGCTTGGCGGTGATGGTGTCGCCCGGCAGGGCGCGCAGGACGACGAAGACCACCACGGCCACGCCGAACAGGGTGGCCGCGGTGCCGGCCAGGCGGCCCAGCGCGAAGCGCAGTGGGCCGCCGGGCCGGAGCAGTCCGGTGGTGCGGGACATGAGCGGCGCGCTACTGGCCAACGGTCGCCTTGCGCAGGTACTCGAGGGACTCCGTGGGCAGCGGCTTGAAGCCCGTCAGGTCCTTGCCGACGGCGTAGTACACCTGGTTGGCGAAGAGCCACACCCACGGGGACTGGGTGAGCAGCTCCTTCTGCAGCGCGTCGAAGTGCGCGGTGCGCTCGCCCGTGTCCGTGGTGGTGTTGGCGGCGGCGAGCAGTTCGCTGAGCTTGTCGCTGCTGAAGCCGGCGGGGAGGGAGAGGCTGGCGTCCTTGGTGAAGTAGCGGTTGTAGATCAGATAGGGGTCGACCGAGCCGCCGTTGAGGGCGACCGCGGCGTCGAACTTCCCCTTCAGCCAGTTGTCGACATAGACATTGGTCTGCTGCCGCTCCAGCTGAAGGTCGACGCCGATCTTCTTGAGCTGGGCCTGGAGGACCTGGGCGATGTTGGTGGAGGTGGAGTACTCGCCGATCATGGTGATCGTCTTGAGGGTGAAGCCCTTGGCCTCGCCCGCCTTGCGCAGCAGCTCCTTCGCGGCGTCCACGTCGCCCGGCTTGCAGGGCAGGGCGGCGGTGGGGTCGTACGGATAGGCGGGCGAGGTGATCGGGCCGGTGACCTTGGCCTGGCCGAAGTAGACGGCGTCGGCGATCTCCTGGCGGTCGACCGCGCAGGCGATGGCCTGGCGGACCTCGGTCTTCGCCAGCGGTCCGGAGCGGCCGTTGAGCATCAGGGTGTGGTACGCCAGCGTCGGCTGGGCGGTGATCGCCGCCTTGGCGCCGGTGACCTGTTTGGCGACGGCGGGGTCGGAGAGGATGCCGAGCTGGAAGCTGCCGGCTTGCATACCGGAGGCGATGGACGCCTCGTCGGGGATGACGCGGAACTCCACGGTCTTCGCCTTGGGCGCGCCGCCGAAGTACTTGGTGTTGGCGGCGAGTTCCAGCTTCTGGTTCTGCTTCCAGCTCTTCCAGGTGAAGGGGCCGGTGCCGTTGGGCTTCTTGCCCACCGTGCCGGCGTCGATGTCCTTCTTCGCGAGGATGGAGTTGCCGGTGTACGTCAGCGCGGTGAGGAGGCTGGCGTCGGGCTGCTTGAGCGTCAGGGTGAGGGTGTTGCCGGAGGCCGCCACGGCGGTGACGTTGGCGAGGTAGGAGCCGACGACGGCGCCGGTCTCCTTGGCCATGTTGCGCTCCAGGGTGGCCTTGGCGTCCTCAGCGGTCAGCGGAGTGCCGTCGTGGAACGTCACGCCCTGCCGCAAGGTCAGCTCGACGCTCTTGCCGTCCGGGGCGACCTGCCACTTCTCGGCGAGGCCGGGGACGAGTTGCCCTCCGTCGTCGGTGTCGACGAGGGTGTCGTAGACCAGGCCGAGTGTCTGTACGGACTGGAAGGCGGTGGCACGCGCGGGGTCGAGCTGCTCGATGTCGCCGGTGCGTGCGACGGTGATACGGCCACCGTCCCCGCCTGCGGCCTTGTCGCTGTCGTCGGACGGGTTGGGGCTGCAGGCGCTGGCGGTCAGGGCCGCCACCAGCAGCAGAGCGGCGGCTGAGCCGGGCCGGCGCCAGGGGCGTCGTGTCATCACCTTCGGGTCCTCCCTCCGGGCTTGATGATCAGGCACCGTAATCGCTTGCCGATCTGCTGTGAAGCATGCGTTCCGGGGATCATTGGTTGGACAACTGGCAATGGGCACAGGGGTTTTCCACGCGGTTACGATCACCGCCATGCCGAGTCTCGAACTGTCCGCGCTCGTCGGACCGCTGTCCGCCGACCACGGTGTGCCGACGGTGGTGGCGGCGGTCGACCGGGGTGACGGGCGTGCGCCGCTCGTATACGGGGCGGGTGTGCCGGACGGGGTGAACGCGTTGGACGCCGTCTTCGACCTGGCGTCCGTGACGAAGGTGGCGGCGACGACCGCCCTGCTCATGGGGCTGGTCGCACGAGGGCGGGTGGATCTCGACGGCCGGATCGGGCGCGTGCTGCCGGGGCCGCACGGCGGGGTCACGGTGCGCGAGCTGCTGGAGCACCGGGCGGGGCTGGCGCTGTGGTGGCCGCTGTATGTGGCGGGCGCGCGGGAGCCCGGGGCGGCGCTCGATCTCGTACGGACGCTGCCTGCCGCCTTCGCGCGCGGGTCGGGACGGCACTACTCGGACCTGGGCTTCATGCTGCTCGGCGCGCTCGCGCAGGAGGCGGGCGGGGCGCCGCTGGCGGAGCTGGCGGCCGAGCGGGTGTTCCGGCCGCTGGGGATGGCGGCGGCCGGCTATCTGCCGCCGCCCGGGCGGGCGCTGGTCGCCTCGGCGCGGGGGGACGCCGTGGAGCGGCTGATGGTGGCTACGGGGTCGCCGTACCCGGTGCCCTTCTCGCCGGGGGACTTCGCCGGGTGGCGGGAGGGGCTGCTCGTCGGGGAGTGCGATGACGGGAACGCCTGGCACGCGTTCGGCGGCGTCGCCGGGCATGCGGGGCTGTTCGGCTCGGCGGCCGATCTGCTGGCGTACGGGCGGGCGCTGCTGGCTTCGCTGGACGGGCGCGGGCCGTGGCCGGCGGCGGTGGCCGCGGAGTTCGCGGCGCCGGGCGCCGATCCGGGGCAGGCGCTGGGTTTCCGCCGGTGGCCGCGGTACGGGGCGGTCGGGCATCCGGGGTTCACGGGGACGCGCTTCGCGGTCGTGCCGGCGGTGGGCGCGACGGTCGTGCTGCTGACCAACCGGTTGCTCGCGCCGGGCGATCCCCCCGTCGACGCGGTGTGGGACGCCTTGCTGTCGGCTGTCGTCGGTGGGAGGGCCTAGGCTGCGGAGCAGTCAGGCGTTCACGGACTTCGACGGAGAAGCCCACACCCTGGAGGTGCACCGACGTGACCCAGCAGAGCCGACGGCCGCTGCCCCACGATTTCCATCCCCCCGTCCCGTCGTTCACGGTGGTGAGCGACGACGTACGGGAGGGCGCCACGCTGGACGACGCCCAGGTGTACGCCCACGGCAACACCTCCCCGCAGCTGCGGTGGGAGGGGTTCCCGGCGGAGACCAAGAGCTTCGCCGTCACCTGCTACGACCCCGACGCGCCCACCGGCAGCGGGTTCTGGCACTGGTCGGTGTTCGACATCCCGGTGTCGGTGACCGAGCTGCCGACGGGTGCCGGCAGCGGTGAGATGAAGGGGATGCCGGGCGGCGCGGTGCACGTCCGCAACGACTACGGCACCCGGGACTTCGGCGGGGCCGCGCCGCCGCCCGGCGACGGGCCGCACCGGTACGTGTTCACCGTGTACGCGGTGGACTCCGAGAAGCTGGGGCCGGACGCGGACGCGTCGCCGGCGGTCGTCGGGTTCAACCTGCGTTTCCACGCGCTGGCACGCGCCCAGTTGATCGGTGAATACGAGGCGCCGACCGCGTAAATTGCGTTGTCCGAGATCCGCCTCCCGGGACACAGTGGAGCCACTTCGCCGCTCGGCGAGGAGTGTGCCGGGAGGTGGAGAGGATGCGCGAGACGCTGGTGCTCAACGCGAGTTTCGAGCCGCTGTCGACGGTGTCGCTGCGGCGGGCCGTGGTGCTCGTGATGCAGGACAAGGCAGTGGTCGAGCTGGAGCACGACGGTCTGCGCGTCCGTGGGACGAACGTCGACATGGCCGTGCCGCGGATCATCAGACTCTGCAGATACGTACGGGTGCCGTTCCGACAACGGGCGCCGTGGTCGCGGCGGGGTGTGCTGGTGCGTGACGGCCACCGGTGCGCGTACTGCGGGCGCCGGGCGACGACGGTGGACCACGTCGTACCGCGGTCGAAGGGCGGCGCGGACTCGTGGCTGAACACGGTGGCGGCGTGTGCCTCCGACAACCACCGCAAGGCGGACCGGACTCCGGAGGAGGCCGGGATGCGGTTGCTTGCGCTGCCGTTCGAGCCGACGCCGGCTGATTCGATGCTTCTCGCGCTTGGGGCGCGGGAGGGGTTGCCTGCGTGGCTCGCCGGTCGGGCGGCGTAGGCGCGTGCGCTTGCGTGCGCTTGCGTGCGCTTGCGTGCGCTTGCGTGCGCTTGCGTGCGCTTGCGTGCGTGACCCTTTCGGGGGCTTCGCCCCCGGGCCCCCCTTGGGGGTGGTCCGGTGGCGGTCGGCTCCCGGGAGGGGTGCGCCCCGGGCGCGGCGGTCGCTCTGGTCGGGTGGGTGGGGCCCTCGCCTCCGCCGCGGCCGGCCGCGCCTTCGGCGCGGGTGATTGCCCGCCCACCCGCCCGTTCGCCGGTCTACCTGGTCACCCCCGGCCGCGGCTCGGAGTGGGTCGCGGCCCGCGCGGGGGGACGTCGTGGCGCTGGGTGCGGTGGCCCGCTCTGATTGCGGGGGATCTCTACTCGAGCGGGGGCTGCTCGCGGTACGGGGCGGCGCGGCGCTGTTGCGGTGGGATCGACGGGTCGTCCGCGGCGCCGGAGCCGTTCGTGCCGCCGCCGGGGGCGCCGAAGTTGCCGAGGGCGCCGCCCAGGCCCTTGAGCGCCTCGCCGATCTCGCTGGGGACGATCCAGAGCTTGTTCGCGTCGCCCTGCGCGATCTTCGGCAGCATCTGCAGGTACTGGTAGGAGAGCAGCTTCTGGTCCGCGTCGCCGGCGTGGATCGCCTCGAAGACCGTACGGACCGCCTGGGCCTCGCCCTCCGCGCGCAGCGCCTGGGCGCGGGCCTCACCCTCGGCGCGCAGGATCGCGGACTGCTTCTCGCCCTCCGCGGTGAGGATCGCGGACTGGCGCACACCCTCGGCGGTGAGGATCGCGGCGCGCTTGTCACGGTCGGCGCGCATCTGCTTCTCCATCGAGTCCTGGATGGAGGTGGGCGGTTCGATCGCCTTGAGCTCGACGCGGTTGACGCGGATGCCCCAGCGGCCGGTGGCCTCGTCCAGGACGCCGCGCAGCGCCGCGTTGATCTCCTCGCGGGAGGTCAGGGTGCGCTCGAGGTCCATGCCGCCGATGATGTTGCGGAGCGTGGTGACGGTGAGCTGCTCGATGGCCTGGATGTAGGAGGACACCTCGTACGTCGCGGCGCGGGCGTCCGTCACCTGGTAGTAGATGACGGTGTCGATGTTCACGACCAGGTTGTCCTGGGTGATCACCGGCTGCGGCGGGAACGGGACGACCTGCTCACGCAGGTCCACCCGGTTGCGGACGGTGTCGATGAACGGCACGACGATGTTGAGGCCGGCGTTCAGGGTGCGCGTGTAGCGGCCGAAGCGTTCCACGATGGCGGCGCTGGCCTGCGGGATCACCTGGATCGTCTTGATGAGTGCGATGAAGACGAGCACCACCAGGATGATCAGGACGATGATGATCGGTTCCATAGCGCTCCCTTACATGACGACGGCGGTCGCGCCGTCGATATCCACAACATCGACCCGTTGCCCGGGCTCGTAAACCTGGTCGTCCTGGTAGGAGCGGGCGCTCCAGACCTCGCCGGCCAGCTTTATCTGACCGCCCTGGCCGTCGACGCGGGCGAGCACGACCGCCTGCCGTCCCTTCAGGGCGTCGATGCCGGTGCGCTGCTCGGGGGCGGCCTGCCCCCGATGCCGGTTCGCGATCGGCCGGACCACGACGATCAGCGCCGTGGAGACCGCGGCGAACACGATGACCTGCATCGTGAGCCCGCCCCCCAGGCCGGCGGTGACCGATCCGGCCACGGCACCCACCGCGAACATGCCGAACTCGGGCATCGTGGTGATGACGAGAGGAATCCCCAAACCCACGGCGGCGACCAGCCACCAAACCCATGCGTCCACGCCGCAATGCTAGGGCGCCGCGGCCCTGTTGGGACAGGGAACGCGAGGCCCAAGTCGATTAATTGATCAGGCTGTTGCCGTCGGAGGGGACGGAGTCAGCCCAGGGGGAGGCCCGCGGCGGTCCAGCGGTCCCCGCGGTGCTCCAGCACCAGCGGGAGGCCGAAGCAGAGGGAGAGGTTGCGGGAGTTGAGCTCGCTCTCGATGGGGCCGGCGGCGACGACCTTGCCCTGGCGGATCATCAGGACGTGGGTGAAGCCGGGGGCGATCTCCTCGACGTGGTGCGTGACCATGATCATGGACGGCGCGTACGGGTCGCGCGCGAGCCGACCGAGCCGGCGGACCAGGTCCTCGCGGCCGCCGAGGTCCAGTCCCGCGGCGGGCTCGTCGAGGAGGAGTAGCTCGGGGTCGGTCATCATGGCGCGGGCGATCTGGGTGCGCTTGCGCTCGCCCTCGGAGAGGGTGCCGAACTTGCGGTCCGTGAACTCGCTCATGCCCAGCCGGTCGAGGAAGGCGCGGGCCCGCTCCTCGTCGACCGGGTCGTAGTCCTCGTGCCAGGTGGCGGTCATGCCGTACGCGGCGGTGAGGACCGTCTGCAGCACGGTCTGGCTCTTGGGGAGCTTGTCGGTGAGGGCGCTGGAGGCCATGCCGATGCGGGGGCGCAGCTCGAAGACGTCGACGCTGCCGAGCTTCTCGCCGAGGATCTGGACGGTGCCGTTGGTGGGGAAGAGGTAGCTGGAGGCGATGTTCAGCAGCGTGGTCTTGCCGGCGCCGTTCGGGCCGAGAATGATCCACCGCTCGCCTTCGGCGACCGACCAGGAGACCTGGTCGACCAGAGCCCGTCGGTCGCGGACCACCGAAACGTCCACCAGCTCCAGTACATCGCTCATGAGCGTGCGGTCTCCTTCTACGCTGCGTCTTCCCGAGTGGGGGCGAGATAGCCGAAGAACCGGGTGAACCGGTCGGCGGACACGTCCTTGGCCCGCGCCCCGGTCCGGATCCCCCACCCGACGTGGACCAGCGTCCCGG
>NZ_JBFAXR010000192.1:0-12334 GCF_040680895.1 Streptomyces sp. NPDC051940
GCCCCCCCGGCGAGCGGTGCGGGGGGGGGGGGGGGGGGGCGCCCCCCCCCCCCCCCCCGCCCCGGCGCGGCGCCGGGCACCGGACGGACACCGGCCACCCCGCACACCCGCCAGCGGCGCCGGCCACCCCGCGCGCCCGCGGGTGGCGGGGTCAGCCCGTGACCGCTGTGTAGAGCGTGTAGATCAGGAGGCCCGCCAGTGAGCCGACCACCGTGCCGTTGATGCGGATGAACTGGAGGTCGCGGCCGATGTGCGCCTCGATCTTGCGGGACGTGTGCTCCGCGTCCCAGGACGCGACCGTCTCCGTGATCAGGGACGTGATCTCCTTCTGGTACGTCGTGACGATGTGCGTCGCCGCGTCCTCCACCCAGCCGTCGATCTTCGCCTGCAGCCGCGGATCGGACGCCATCCGCTTGCCGAAGGAGAGGATCGCGGCGCGGGCGCGCAGCCGCAGCTCGCTCTGCTCGTCGTCGGCCGCGCCGACGATCATGCGGCGCAGTGAGCCCCACGCCGTGGCGATGAAGTCCTGTACCTCGTCGCGGGCGAGGATCTCCGTCTTGAGCCGTTCGACGCGCGCCCGGGTCGCCGTGTCGGACTGCAGGTCGTTCCCGAAGTCCCGCAGGAAGCGGTCGATCGCGCCCCGGGCCGGATGCTCCGGCCAGTCCCGCATCTCGGTGACGAAGCGCAGCAGTTCGCGGTAGACGCGCTCGCCGACCTTGCGGTCCACGAAGCGCGGGGTCCAGCCGGGGGCGCCGCCGGCGACGGCCTCCATCACCGAGTCGCCGTTCTGGACCAGCCAGATCTCCGCGCGCTCGCAGACGAGGTCGACGACGCGGCGGTGTCCGCCGTCGGCGACGACCTGCTCCAGCAGCTTGCCTATGCCGGGGCCGATCTCCATCGTCGCGGCCCGCCGGTTGATGGCCTCGCCGACGATCGCCTGGACGTCGGAGTCCCGCAGCACGGTGAGCGCGCCGCGCAGCGCCGTGGAGACCTCCGTGGTCACCCGGTCCGCGTTCGCGGGCTCGGAGAGCCAGCCGCCGAGGCGGTCGGCGAGCCGCACGGCGGACAGCCGGGAGCGGACGACGGACTCGGAGAGGAAGTTCTCGCCGACGAAGTCGCCGAGGCTCTGGCCGAGCTGGTCCTTCTTCGTCGGGATGATCGCCGTGTGCGGGATCGGCAGCCCCATCGGATGACGGAACAGGGCCGTCACCGCGAACCAGTCCGCGAGCGCACCGACCATGCCCGCCTCGGCGGCGGCCGCCACGTACCCCGCCCAGCTCCCGGCACCGCTGTGCTGGGCCCATTTCGCCAGGCAGAACACCGTGGCCGCGAGCAGCAGCAGGCCCGTGGCGAACAGCTTCATCCGCCGTACGCCGCGGCGCTTCTCCTCGTCGGACTCCGTGTACGCGAAGCCGCCGGCCGGGCGGGCCCGTACGGGAGCCGCCGGTTCTGTCCGTTCCATCCGCCATCACCTGTTCGAGCACGGGCCGTCAGGGGCATTCTCCCCGTGGCCGGTTACGGTCTGCCTTTTCCCTTCCCCCATTGGAACGAACGGACAGTTCCCGTCGTCCGCCGGGTCGCCCGTCGGGCGCCCGGCAGCCCACCCCGGGAGAATGCGTCACGTGGAGAGAACCGCCGCGCTGACCGTGTTCGCCGCCTGCGCCCTCGCCCTCGTCCCCGTCGCCGCCGCCGTCAGCGCCCCGGCCGGCGTGCGGCCGAGCGTCGCCGGGCCCGCCCCCGGCGGATCCGCGGTGCCCGGGGCCGCCGGGCTGTGGACCGGCACCTGGGCCGCCGCGCCCGCCGCCGGGGAGCCCGGTACCCGGCGGGGGCTCGCGGGGTGGTCGATACGCAACGTCGTGCACACCACCGCCGGCGGGACCCGGGTGCGCATACAGCTCTCCAACGCCTTCGGGAGCGGCCCGCTGCTCATCACCCACGCCTCCATATCCGTCGCCCGGCCCGGGTCCGGGCCGGCGGCCGTCCCCGGCACCGTGCTCCGGCTCACCTTCCGCCGCGCCACCGCGGTGACCATCCCGGCCGGCCAGTCCGCCGTCAGCGACGACGTCCCGCTCGCCGTGCCCGCCGACCGCGACCTGCTGGTCACGACGTACTCGCCGCGCCCGTCCGGCTCCGTCACCTACCACCCCCGCGCCCGCCAGACCGGGTACGCGGCGCTCGGCGACCACGCGGCGGACGCCAGTGGGGCCGCGTACACCGAGAAGGTGCCCTACTGGCGGTACCTGACCGGTGTCGACGTCCTGTCCACCTGGGCGCGGGGCTCGGTCGCCGTGATCGGCGACTCGCTCACCGCCGGCACCTCGTCCACCCCCGGCGCCAACCACCGCTGGACGGACTTCCTGGCCCGCCGTCTGCGCACCGAGCCGGGCGCCCCGCGCTACGGCGTACTGAACCTCGGCCTCAGCGGCAACCAGCTGCTGCGCGACGGCGCCCGGTCCGGGCAGCGGGCGCTGACCCGCCTCGACCGGGACGTGCTCGACCGGGCGGGGGTCCGGTCGGTCGTCGTACAGCTGGGCGTCAACGACATCCTGCGTCCCCCGCACCAGACCGACCCGGCCCGGATCGCCGCCGCCCTGCGCGCGCTGACCGCCGCCGCGCACGAGCGCGGGCTGCGGGTCACCGGGGCGACGCTGATGCCGTTCGCGGGCCACCGCCGCCACACGCCGGAGCTGGAGCGTGTCCGCGCCGAGGTGAACCGGCTCGTCCGCGCCGGCGGCGTGTTCGACGAGGTCGTCGACTTCGACCGGGCGGTACGGGACCCCCTGCGGCCGGACCGGCTGCTCCCGGCGTACGACAGCGGGGACCATCTACATCCGAGCGACGCCGGCTACCGGGCCATGGCGCGGGCGGTCGGGCTGGAGCAGCTGCGCGGGACCACCCGGCCGCAGACGTAGTCCCGTCAGCCCTCCAGGCTCTTGGGCCCGCCGCCGAGCTCCCCGTTCCGGCGCCGTTTGCGGCTCACGCCGACGCCGCCCCAGAACGCGAAGCCCGTCACCACGACGCGCGGGGCGCCCGGCGCGCCGCGGGTGCCGGTGTGGGACTGGTCGAAGCCGCCCATGATGCCGAGGCCCCGCACCTCCACCTCGATCTCCGGCGGTACGACGATGTTGACGCCGCCCATGACGGCCACGACCCGGATCTCCACCTCGGGTGCCTCGAAGTCCGCGTCCCGCAGATCGATCTCGCCGCCGCCCATGACGGCGACGGCGGTGAAGAGCTTCGGTGCCGTCCAGCGGCCGCGGCGCTGGAAGCCGCCCAGGATGCCGATGCCGGTGGTGGAGGAGGGCCGCCCGCCGATCCGGCCCGGCCACACGCTGCCCTCCGGCCCGGCCTTGCGCAGCGGAACGGGCGCCGGCGCGGCGGCGGGCACGGGCAGATCGCCGGTGAGCGGCTCCAGCTCCCCGTAGGTCTTGGCCTGGTACGCCGACTCGAGCCGCTCCTCGAACTCGTCCATCGACAGGCGGCCTTCGGCCAGCGCCTCGCGGAGGATGTTCGCGACCCGGTCGCGGTCGGCGTCGGACGCCCGGAGATCCGGCACCGGGCGGGGCGGCTGTTCGTCGCTCGTCATGCCCCTGACTCTAGGGGAGTTCACCGCCGGAGTGTCACCTGGGCGAGGCGTACATGCGGGCGATGACGTCCTCGATGTCCGGCTCCCGTACCGACAGGTCGAGGAGCGGATAGCGCTCCGCGACCGCCGCCACGATCGGGGCGGCGCTGGCCGTGGCGGGGAACGCCAGCCACTGCCGGGGGCCGTCCGTACGGACCGTGTGCGCACCCGCGACCTCGATGGGCGGCAGCTCCCGCTCCAGGTCCACCACCAGGGTGCGTTCGCTCTCGCCGAGGGCGTGCAGGCCGGCGAGGTCGCCGTCGTGGACGAGGCGGCCGTGGTCGATCACCATCACGCGCCGGCAGAGCTGTTCGATGTCGCCGAGGTCGTGGGTGGTGAGCAGCACCGTGGTGCCGCGTTCGGCGTTCAGGTCGCGCAGGAAGCCGCGCACCTTGGCCTTGCTCAGCACGTCGAGGCCGATCGTGGGCTCGTCGAGGTACAGCACCTCGGGGTCGTGCAGCAGGGCCGCCGCGATGTCGCCGCGCATCCGCTGGCCGAGGGAGAGCTGGCGTACGGGCACGTCGAGGAGGTCCGCCAGGCCCAGCGTCTCCACGCAGGCGTCCAGGTTGGCGCGGTAACGGTCCGGCGGGATGCGGTACATGCGGCGCACCAGGGCGTACGAGTCGATCAGCGGCAGGTCCCACCACAGGGTGGTGCGCTGCCCGAAGACCACGCCGATCCGGTGCGCGAGGGCGGTGCGCTGCCGGGACGGGTCCAGGCCCGCCACGGACATCCGGCCGCCGGTGGGGGTGAGGATGCCGGTGAGCATCTTGACCGTGGTGGACTTCCCTGCGCCGTTCGGCCCGATGTAGCCGACGATCTCGCCGCGCGGCACGGTGAAGCTGATGCCGTCCACGGCGCGCACGGTGCGTTTCTCCCGGCGCAGCCGGCCGGTTCTGCGGCGGACGAGGAAGGTCTTCTCGATGCCGTCGACGGTGATGACGTCGTCCATGGGGGTCTCCTGTCAGCTTCCGGTCGAGCGGTACGAGCGCAGTCCCGCGCGCCACGCGAGGGCGGCGACCGCGCCGCACAGCACGGCGACGAGCGGTGAGGCGAAGTCGACCCAGCCGGGCAGGCCCAGCGGGTCGGGGCGGCCCAGGATCCGCAGCGCCGGCAGCCAGTTGACGAAGGCCAGCGGGAGTACGTACGTCACCCCGCGGACGACGTCCTTCGCGAAGACGCCCGGCGGGTACTGCAGCAGGGTGTTCCCGCCGTACGTGAAGGACGCCTGCACCTCCGCCGCGTCGCCGGCCCAGAACTGGAACGCCGCGCCCAGCGTGAACACCGCTCCGTAGATCCCGGCGCCCGCGAGCACCATCACCGGCACCAGCACCACCGCCGTGGGCGTCCACGCCACGTCCGCCGCCCACAGGCCCCACCCCAGGACCAGGGACGCCTGCGTCACCCGGCCCAGGCGGCGCAGCGCGAACCGGTCCGCGGCGATCTGCGCGTACACGGGCACGGGCCGGACGAGCAGGGTGTCCAGCGTGCCGTCGCGCACCCGGGTGCCGATCCGCTCGATGTTCCCCAGCACCAGGTCGGCGAGGCCCAGCGACAGGCCCGTCGCGCCGTACAGCACCGCCATCCCGGCGAGGGAGAAGCCCGCGAGGGTGTCGATGTGCGAGAACATGATCACGATCGTCGCGAAGTCGAGGAAGCAGATGGCGAAGTGCCCGAGGGCGTTGAGGGCGAACGACGCCCGGTAGGCCATCGTCGAGCGCACCCACATCGCCGCGACCAGCGCGTAGCCGCGTACTCCGGCGGCCAGTTCAGCCACCCTGGACCACCACCTTGCGGGTCGCCGCCGACTGCACGGCGCGGCCCAGCGCGAGCAGCGCCGCCGCCCACGCCGCCTGGAAGGCGAACGCCCCGGCGAGCGCGGGGCCGGTGTGCCGGCCGAGCAGGATGTCGGTCGGCACCTGGAGGATCGCCGCCCACGGCAGGCGCTGCACGATGTCGCCGAACACGCCGGGGAAGACCGTCAGCGGCAGCAGTTTGCCGGAGAAGAAGGTCATCAGCAGGGCGTTGACCAGGTTCAGGCCCGAGCCGTCCAGCAGCCAGAACGTGGCCAGCGCGACGAGGTAGCGCAGGGCGTAGCTGACGACGATGCCCAGCAGCGTCGACAGGAGGAACGCCGCCCAGCGCAGCGGGTCGGCCGGCAGGGCGAGTTCGAACGCCAGGGCGCCGATCGCCAGCGGGGCGATGCCGCGGGCGAGCAGCTGGTAGACGCCGCGGCCGAGATCGGCGGCCAGCCACCACGTCTGCAGGTCCGCGGGACGGTACAGGTCGATGGCGACGTCGCCGGTGCGGATACGCTGCTGCAGCTCCTCGTGGAAGCCGCCGCCGAGCATCGCCGTCGCGGCGAGCAGACCCTGGCCGATCCAGACGAAGGTGAGCGCCTCGGCCTGGTCGTACCCGCCGAGGCCGGGGCTCTCCGCCCAGAGGGCGAGATAGGTGTAGCTGATGATGAAGCCGAAGACGGTGTTGGTGAAGACGCCGGCGGCGGTGGCCAGCCGGTAGGTGGCGAAGCGGCGGAAGCCGCCTCTCGCCACGGCGGCGTAGAGCAGCAGCGCGGACCCCATCGGGGGTGGCCTCCCCTCGGGGACGGAAGCGCGAGAGGCTATCGCGGCCGCACCGCGGGTGCCAACCGGTTATCCTGCCGCCCCGCGAAAAAATGCAACAGCGCTTATATAAGCTCTGTTACGGTTCCGTGTATGACTCAGCAACCCGTCCCCCCGGATCCCACCCGCCAGAGTCTCTGGCGCCCCCTGTTCCGCCTCCAGGCCGCCATGGACGCCGACATCGCACGCGTCTACGCGGAGCAGCAGATCGACGGACTCAAGCCCGTGTGGGTCATGGAGCTGCTGCGGCTGCACCACCTCGGGCCCATGACCATCGCCGAGCTCGCCCAGTCCGTCGGGCGTACGCACTCCGCCCTCAGCCAGAAGGTCGCCGCCATGCGAGAGGCCGGCTGGGTCCGGACCGCGCCGGGCGAGGACGCGCGGAGCAAGAAGGTGAGCCTGACGCCCAAGGCGCAAGCCGTCGTACGGCGGCTGGCCGCGGAGTGGCGGGCCACCGAGGCGGCCCTCGCCGAGCTGGAGGCCGAGATCCCCTATCCGCTGTCGCGGGTCGTCGAGGACATCGAACGCGCCCTGGAGCACCGGAGCTTCCACGACCGGATCGCCGCGAAGCTCGCGGAGGACCCGCAGTGGAGCTGAGGAAGCTGGGCGGGACGCTGCTGGACGTGTCACCGCTGCGCGAGTCGCCGGTCTTCCGCCGGCTGTGGATCGGCCGGGGACTGTCCGTGTTCGGCGGCCAGATGACGCTCGTCGCCGTGATGTTCCAGGTCTGGGAGAGCACCCGGAGCACGGCCTGGACCGGGGCCGTCGGGCTGGCCCAGGCGCTGCCGCTGGTCGCGTTCAGCCTCTTCGCCGGTTCGCTCGCGGACCGGGTGGACCGGCGCCGGGTGTATCTCGTCACCACCACCGGGCAGGCCGGGTGTGCCGTGGTGCTCGCCGTGCAGGGGTTCGCCGGACAGCTGCCGCCCGGCGGGGTGGTGGCGGTCGTCGCCGTGCAGTCCTGCTTCATGGCGGGGGGCGGGCCGGCCTCCCGTACGTTCATCCCGGCCCTGCTGCCGCCGCACCGGCTCGCGGCCGGCCTCGCGCTGCACCGGATATCCGGCCAGGGCGCGATGCTCGCCGGCCCCGCGCTGGGCGGGCTGCTGGTGGGCACGGTGGGCGTCGGCGGGTGCTACGCCGTGGACGCGCTCACCTTCGCCGCCGCGTTCTACGGGGCGTTCGGGCTGCCGGCGATGAGGCCGGAGGGGGAGGGGGCGCGGCCCGGTGTGCGCGGGGTGCTGGACGGGCTGGCCTTCCTGGTCCGTACGCCGGTCATCCGCGGCGCGCTGCTGACGGATCTGGCGGCCACCGTGCTGTCCATGCCGGTGAGCCTCTTCCCGCTGGTCAACGAGGAGCGGTTCGGGGGAGATCCGCGCACGCTCGGGCTGTTCCTCACCGCGATCGCCGTCGGCGGGGTCGGCGCCTCGGTCTTCTCCGGCGCCTTCACCAGGCTGCCGAGGCCCGGGCTGGTGATGCTGTGCGGGTCGGCCGCCTGGGGGGCGGCGCTCACCCTGTTCGGGCTGCTGTCCGCGCCCGCGTGGGGGCTCGCGTGCCTGGTGCTGGCGGGGGCGGCCGACACGGTGTCCGTGGTGTCGCGCGGCGCCGTCGTGCAGGCCCACACCCCGGACGAACTGCTCGGGCGAGTTGCCGCCGCCGAGCAGATCGTGGGCCACGCGGGCCCGGACATCGGCAACATGCGCGGCGGCCTGGTGGCCGAGGCCACCTCCGGTACGGCGGCGCTCGTCAGCGGCGGCCTGCTGTGCCTCGGTGCGGTGCTCGCGGTGGGCGCGACCTCGCCCGAACTCCGCCGGTCGGCGGTCGTACCGCCGCCCGAGCCGGTCCCGGCGGGTTCGTAGCGGCCCGACGGCTCGCGGATCCGCCACTCGCCGGTCCGCGCGGGTCCGGGGGCGCCGCCCCCGGACCCGCCGCGACCTCGCCGGAGGCGCGCGGGCGTGGCCTGCCGTGAAAAAGACGATCAGGGTGTCACAGTGTTGTATATCGGACTTATCGGATGTGATGCCATATGACCCAGGCCGAGACGCCCCTGGTCACCGAAGAACCTCCCGGGACCGAGAACGGGACCACGACCGAAGCCGCGACGGCCGGCGTCGGCACCGACGCCGACCCCGGCACCGAGACCGAAGCCGGCGCCGAGGGCGCCGGTCCCCCCGGGGACGACGGCCCCGCCCGGCGCGGCGTACCGTGGCTGCCCAGCTGGCGTACCGCGCTGGGCAGTTCGCTGATCGCCTTCGCCCTCAGCTCCGGCGCGTTCGCCATCGGGTACATGTCCGTCGACATGCCCGAGCCCAACCACGCCGCCGTCGCGCAGAGCAACCTCTTCCTCTACGCCGACGGCACCCCGCTCGCCCGCGACGGCGAGATCGACCGGGAGAGCGTGGGCATCGAGCGCATCCCCGAGCCCGTACGGCTCGCCGTCCTCGCCGCCGAGGACCGCAACTTCTACACCGACTCCGCCGTCAACCCCGCCGCCATGCTCCGCGCCGGCTGGAACACCGCCACCGGCAAGGGCACCCAGTCGGGGTCGACGATCACCCAGCAGTACGTGAAGAACTACTACCTGGACCAGGGCCAGACGATCTCCCGCAAGCTCAAGGAGTTCTTCATCGCGGTCAAGCTGGACCGGGAGGTGACCAAGGACGACATCCTCGAGGGGTATCTGAACACCAGCTACTTCGGCCGCAACGCCTACGGCGTACAGGCGGCGGCCAAGGCGTACTACGACAAGGACGCCACCGAGCTCAACGTCTCCGAGGGCGCCTATCTCGCCGCGCTGCTGAACGCCCCGCACGCCCTCGACGTCACCCTGAACCCGCAGAACCGCGACCTCGCCCTGGCCCGCTGGAACTACGTGCTCGACGGCATGGAGAAGATGCACTGGCTGACCGAGGGGCAGCGGGCCGCGCTGAAGTTCCCCCAGCCGCAGCCGGCCAAGCCGCGCGAGGGGCTGTCCGGGCAGCGCGGCTATCTCGTCGAGGCGGTCAAGCACTACCTCACCGCGAACCGCATCCTCGACGAGAAGACCCTGGCCGCGGGTGGTTTCCGGATCACGACGACCATCCAGCCGGGCAAGCAGCAGGCGTTCGTCGAGGCCGTGCAGGACAAGCTGATGTCCCGGCTGAGCGACGACAACCAGGCCGACAGGTACGTACGGGCCGGCGGGGTGTCCATCGACGTGAAGACGGGGGAGGTCGTGGCCCTGTACGGCGGACGCGACTACACCCAGCAGTTCGTCAACAACGCCACCCGGCGCGACTACCAGGTCGGCTCCACCTTCAAGCCGTTCGTGTTCGCCGCCGCCGTCCAGCACAACGCCCGCAACCGCTCCGGCCAGGTCATCACCCCGCGCACGATGTACGACGGCACCAGCAAGCGCGAGGTGGTCGACAAGAAGGGCAAGCCGGTCGGCTACGCCCCGGAGAACCAGGACGACGAGAACTACGGCAAGCTCAGCGTCGCGTCCGCCACCGACAAGTCTGTGAACTCCGTGTACGCGCAGATGGCCCAGGACGTCGACCCGCGCAAGGTGCGCCAGACGGCGATCCGGCTCGGACTGCCGCCGGACACCCCGGAGATGGAGCCGCACCCGGCGATCGCGCTCGGCTCCGCGACGGCCAGCGTGCTCGACATGGCGCAGGCGTACGCCACGCTCGCCAACCACGGCAAGCAGCCGGCGTTCTCGATGGTGGAGAAGCTGTCGAAGAACGGCCACGACTACCAACTGCCGCCCGTACGCGCCACGCAGGCCGTCAGCCGGGTCGCCGCGGACGCCACCACCGCGATCCTGGAGAGCGTCGTCGACAACGGCTCCGGCGAGGAGGCCCAGGAGGCGGGCCGCCCCGCCGCCGGCAAGACGGGCACCGGCGAGCACAACCGCTCCGCGTGGTTCGCGGGCTACACCCCGGAACTGGCCACCGTGGTGGCCCTGATGGGGCAGGACTCCGAGACCGGCGAGCAGAAGTCCCTGCACGGCGCGCTGGGGGAGGACCGGATCTCCGGCGGTGAGGTGCCGGCGCAGATCTGGGCGCAGTACACGGCGACGGCGCTCGAGGGGGCGGAGGAGCAGGACTTCGACCTGCGTGCCGGCGCCAAGGGCCGCCTCCCGGAGCCGCCGCCCCCGCCCGCCCCGTACCGTCCGGCGCCCCAGCCTCCCGGGCGCGTCCCCCGGGCGGTGGCACCGCTGCCGCCCGCCGGGTTCGCGAACGGGGAGCGGGTGGTGCCGCGGGCGTAGGTCCGCCGCGCGACGGCCGCACCCGGGGTCACCCCGGGTGCGGCCGTCTTCGTGCGGGGGTCAGTGGCCGGATGTGGCCTTCAGGCCGACGACGGCCACCAGCAGCAGCGCGATGAAGAAGATCCGCGCCGCGGTGGCCGGTTCGCCGAGCAGCGTCATGCCCAGGACCGCGGCGCCGCCGGCGCCTATGCCCACCCAGACGCCGTAGGCGGTGCCGATGGGGAGCGACTTCGCGGCCTGCGCCAGCAGCAGCATGCTCGCCACGATCCCGGCGACGGTGAACACGCTGGGCCACAGCCGGGTGAACCCCTCCGTGTACTTCATTCCGATCGCCCAGCCGACCTCGAGCAGACCGGCGACGCCAAGCAGGACCCAGGGCATGGAGCACCTCCGTAAGGATGACTAACGGGGTGCGTCGTCTTGTCCTGACCCGGTACGGCGCGTCTCGTCGGGGTCCCCCAACGGTAGCAAACCGGGGTGAGGGGGTCACTTCGTGTTACGGGCCAGCTCCAGTGCGTACTCCTGCCACCACTGGCCGGCCGGCGGGCCGCCGCGGCAGGGGCCGTCGGACTCGCCGGGGCGCTTGATCCACAGATAGGCGTCCACGAGCGGGTCGGCCGTCTGGTCGGCCGGGGCCTCGCCGAGGGCGCGGCCGGGCGGGTTGCACCACTCCTCCTCGCCCTGCCAGGGGCCGTTGCCGTTGCGGCTGGTGTCGATGACGAAGTGCGGGCCTGCCAGCAGGTCGGACACGTGGCGGCCGTAGTCCGTGCTCGCCTGCGTCGTGAAGAAGTTGGACACGTTGACGGAGAAGCCGTCGGCGTCCTTCACGCCGGCCCGGCGCAGCGCCTCCGCGAGTGCCTGCCGGTCCTGGCCGAACCCGGGGTTGCCGCCGTCGAGGTAGACCTTCGTGCGGGGGAGCGCCTTCAGCCGGTCCACGGCCTCCCGGAGCAGGGCGTAGCGCTCCTCGTGGAACTCCTCGGGGGTGCAGCCCGGTTGCAGCAGGTGCGGCAGCGCGTCCGGCTCCACGATCACCGTCGCGGGGCGGTCGTCGATGCCGCGGACCACGCCGTCGAGCCAGGCGCGGTAGGCGGTGGCGTCCTGGGCGCCGCCGCGGGAGTACTGGCCGCAGTCGCGGTGGGGGAGGTTGTAGAGGACCAGCAGGGCGGACTTGCCCTGGCCGGCCGCGGCGCCGGTGACCCCGCGGGCCTCGTGCTCCGCGTCCCCGCCGCCCAGCCACTCGCCGCTGGGGCGGGTGGCGATGCGCTGGATGAGCTCCGCCTCGCGCTGCTGTCCGGCGGCGCGGAACGCGGCCGCCTGGCGGGCGGCGTTGCCGTCGGGGTTCACCCAGTAGGCGGCCCCGGCCTTCTGGTGCGTCCGGCTCGGCGCCGGCTCCGGCTCCGGCCGCTCACCGGCTCCGGAACACGCGCTGCCGAGTGCGACCGCGACCATGACGCCCACGGCGCAGGCGCGCCTCCGCGCCCGCCCAACGCGCCCCATATCCCGCTCCATCCAAATCGCCGCAAACCGGACCCCCTCATGCTGGCACACACCCCCACGCCGTGAACGGCCCACGCCCCCATCCGGGTGCCTCGCGGCTGCCGCCGGGGCTTGGGGCACCTGACCTGGGGTCCGCCCACCGGCCGGGTGGGGGGCCCGCGGTCCCGGGCGTCACCTCGCCGGCCGCGGGCAGACGCCTCGCGGGCGCAGCGGTCCCGCACGCGTGCCTCCCCTCGGGGGAGGATGCCCCCACCGCCGAGCCGGCGGGCCGCCCCGCCGGTGAGCACCACAGCGTCGTACGCCATGGGCTCCAGTATGCGGGCCGGGTCACGGCGCCCGGTCAGG
>NZ_JBFAXR010000193.1:0-12262 GCF_040680895.1 Streptomyces sp. NPDC051940
CGGACGGCCCGCTCACACCCGGGACCTCCGCGGCGGACGGCCCACCCGCGGCCGCGGGCTTCGGCCCGCCCCCACCAACACCCACGGGAAGCTTCCCACTCGCGCCGCCGTCGCAGGGGGCGTCGACGCCCGCTCCCACGTACGGCCCACCCCCGACCGCCGAGCAGACGCCACCAACCCCCACACCCACCTCGGCCCCGGCGGCCGCACAGGACCCAACACCTCCGACGGGCCCGGTGCCCGCACCGGGCCCCACCCGCCAGTACACGTCGTACCAGCAGACACCCCCCGCCCCATCCCCCCGACCACACAAACCGGGCCCGTCGGCAAAGGTGGCACTCCCGCTACTACTGGTGGCGCTGCTATGCCTCGCACTGGGCACCTGGGCCCTGACCACGGGCTGAGCACCTTCCAGCGGGGACTCCCGGTGGGACCGGCCCACGGACACGCCCCCTGGGGACCAACCTGCAAACCCGCCCCCGGGGATTAAGCCGGCCGACCGCCCCGGGGGCCTGGGGGCGAAGCCCCCGAAACGGCCCGCACGAAAGCACAGCCCGCCAACCCGACCACCCCCCGCGACGGGGGTCTGGGGGCGAAGCCCGAAACCTTCCTCACGGGAGGCCGCCCACCAACCCAACCGTCCACCCCAGGGTTTTGGGGGCGAAGCCCCCGGAACTCGTCTCACCAGAGGGCCGCCCACCAACTCGACCACCCTCCCCGACGGGGGTCCGGGGCGAGGCCCGGAACCCGCCTCACGGGTGGGCCGCCCACCAACCGAACTGTCCACCCCAGGGTTTTGGGGGCGAAGCCCCCGGAACTCGTCTCACCGGAGGGCCGCCCACCAACCCGACCACCCTCCCCCGGGGGCCCGGGGGCGGAGCCCCCGAAACCTCCGCCCGCACGGAAGCACATCCCGCCAACCCATCCACCCCCCGACGGGGTCTGGGGGCGAAGCCCCCGGAACCCGTCTCACCGGAGCGCCGCCCGCCAACCCGACCACCCTTCCCTGGGGGGTCTGGGGGCGGAGCCCCCGAAACCTCCGCCCGCACGGAAGCACAGCCCGCCAACCCATCCACCCCCCGACGGGGTCTGGGGGCGAAGCCCCCGGAACCCGTCTCACCGGAGGGCCGCCCACCAACCCGACCACCCTCCCCCCAGGGGCCCGGGGGCGGAGCCCCCGGAAGCTCCCCTTACTGCTGGGGATATCCGTACCCGCCGCCCGGCGGCTGCTGCTGCTGCTGGTACGGATTAGGCGTGCCCGCAGGCGCGGGCACAGCCTGGCGGCGGGCGAGGAGCCACCACGCGGCGAGGCCGAGGAGCAGCAGCACGCCCGCGCCGATGCCGACGTAGCCGAGGGTGGTCCTGATGCCGCCCTCGTCCGCCTGCGCCGCGGTGAGCCCCTTGCGGGCCGCGTCGCGGTCGTCGTCGCCGACGGCGTAGCCGGCCTTCACCGCGTCGCCGTCGTAGACGGGGCCCTCGGTGGGCTTGCCCTTGACGCTGGTGCGCAGGGTCACGGGGACGGCGCCCTTGACGAACTTCGCCACGTCCTTGTGGACGTGCACCGCCACGACGTACCAGCCGGCGTACTTGTAGGCGTTGACGTCGTCGCTGTCGCGGTTCTTGAAGTCGATGCGCGGCGTGTAGTTGACCACCTGGGACTGCTCGCGGCCGTTGTAGCCCTCGGCCTCGCCGCCGACGTGCCAGCCGTTGGGGGCGTAGTACTCCACGGACACCGCGTCGCCCAGCCACGCGGACTCGTCCGTCACGGGCACGGTGCCGAACTCGGCGTACGTGGTGAGGGACTGGCCCCAGTCCAGCGGGACCCGGTAGTAGCGGGTCTGGCCGGGCAGCACCTTGTCCTTCCAGACGCCGTCGTACATGCCGGCCGCCGTGGAGAAGCCCGAGCCGCCGGTGATCGGCTTCGTCTCGGAGGCGGCGTTCGGCGGGGGCGTCGCCTCGGGCCAGGTCGCCGCCTCGCCGCCGGGCGCGGTCTTCACCGGGGGTTCGGCGTTGGGGCGGATCTCCAGCTTCCAGGGGTTCGGGGTGGAGGTGGGGTCGGAGGTGCGCTTGATGACGACGTTGTAGACGCCGGCCTGCTGGCAGTCCTCGTCGGGACCGATGCGGCGGCCGACGGCCTCGGCGATGGGCCGGGAGCGGTTGTCGAGGCCGAACTTCTCCTCGTCGCCGCCGCACTCGGTGTTGTCGGCGGCGCGGACGGAGGCGGTGAAGCCGTCGCCGTACGCCACCTTGTCGTCCGGGTCGGGTATGGCGACGAAGGCGACGTAGGTGCTGGACCGGGCGTCCAGCGTGATCTTGTAGTAGAGCTCCTCGCCCGGGTCGATGGTGTCCAGATAGGTCGTGCCGGCCTCGAGCATGGGCCCGTCCGCGCTGCTCGCCGCCCCCTTGACCTGCTGGGCGCCCTCGGCGGTGCGGTACGCCTTGGCGTCGGCTTCCTCCTGCGCGGCGACGGGCGCCGCACCCGCGCCGAGTACCGCCAGTGCCAGGGCCGCGGTGGCTGCGGCCTTCTTCCCGTTCACTGTGTCCCCCTGTTCCTGCTGTTCTTCCGTACGAGGATGTACGCGACGGCTGCGGCGGCCAGCACGGCGGCGCCCGACGCTCCCGCGACCAGCGGGAGGTTCCCGCCATCGTCGCCGGAACCCTGCACCGCCGTGGCGGTCTTGCCCGCCTTGTTATCGCTCCGCTGCGCGAGCGCCGGGGCGTTGTGCTGCGGCCCGGCCTTCGCCTCGCCGGCGACCGCGACGCGCAGCACGACGCCGATGGCGGCGTTCTGGGCGAACCGCGCGGCGTTCGGGCCGAGGCGGACGGTGAGGTAGTAGTCGCCCTGGTGGCGTACGGCCCGGACGGTGCCGGCGGACTCCCAGCGGTTGGTCCAGCTGACGGGCACGGTGCCCAGGTCCGTGGCGACGGGGTCGCCGTAGTAGCTCCGGGAGCTGGTGTACGGGCCGTCGCCGACGATGCCGCGGCCCTCGCTGTACAGGTCGGTGTCGACGTACGACGAGACGCCGCTGCCCTCCTGCAGTTTGGGCTCGTTGGCGAACTCGGCGCGGTAGCGCAGCTGCTGGCCCCAGCCGACGGGGATCTTGTAGTAGCGGGTCTGTCCGGGCAGCAGCCGGTCGCGCCAGACGCCGGCGGTCAGCGCGCGGGCGTCGTTGAAGCCGGTGCCGCCCTCGACGTCCTTGGGCGCGGCGGTGGGCAGGGCGATATCGGCGTACTCGGTCTCCGACTGGGCGGGGGTGACACCGGCCTTCAGCGGTGCCTCGACGCCCAGGCGCAACTCCAGCGGCCAGCGGGCCTGGTCGGCCCCGGGCGAGGTGACGCGCTCGACGGAGAACAGGTAGCGGCCCGCCTTGTCGCACGCCTGGCCGCCGTCGGGGCTGGGTATGCGGCTGACCGCGTTGGTCAGGACGCGCGCCCCCTCCTCCTGCTGGACGTTGTCGTCCTGCGCGTCGCACTGGGACGTGTACGGGTCGGTGGCGCGCAGGCGCAGCCGGATGCCGTCGCCGTACTTCACGGGCACGCCCGGGTTGGGGACGGCCGTGGCGCCGAAGTCGGCGGCGGAAATGGCGTCGAGGGCGGCGCTGTACCACCGGGTCTCGCCGGGTCCGATGCTGTCGAGGTACTGGCCGGGCCCGGCGAGGTCCGCGGCGTCCTCCGCCTTCGGCCCGCCGGTGACGGGCTCGCCCTTGAAGCGGTAGGCGTCGGCGGAGAGTTGCCCGGCGCGCTGCAGCTGCCGGCCGAGCGCGGCGGCGTCGGGGGCGTCGTAGTACGAGCCGTGGCCGGCTTCGGCGATGCACTCGAGCTGCTTCCTCGCCTTGCCGCGGACCTGGAAGCCGATGGTGTCGATCCGCAGGTCGACGCCCTGTTTGCCGAGTTCCTCGGCGACCTCGCAGGGCGGCGGGGTACCGCAGTTGTCCTCGCCGTCGGAGATCAGCAGGATCGACCGGTGCCCCACGGTCCCCGCGGCGGGCTCGGGCAGGTCCTTCGCGGCCTGGCGCAGCGAGTGGCCGATGGGGGTGTCCCCCTTGGGCTTCACTGCTGCGACGGCTTCCTTGAGGCCGGCGCGGTCCAGCGCGGTGACGGGCTTGACCAGCCGGGTGTCGGTGCAGCCGCTCTCCCGGTCGGCCCCGTACACGCGCAGTCCGGTCGGATAGCCGTCGGGCAGGCTGTCGACGACGCTGCCGATGGCGTCGCGCGCGGCCTGGATCCGGGTCTGCCCGCCGCCCGCGTCGTCCCGCATGGAGCCGGAGGAGTCCAGCACCATCACCAGTGAGCTGTCGGCCGGCGGCGGGCCGTCCTGGGCCGGCGCGGCGGCGCGGGCGGCCGGCAGCGGACCGGCGGCCAGCGCCAGGAGCGCGCCGGCGACGGCTCCCGCCGTACGCCGGTGGAGTCCTCGCATGTCATGTCCCCCTCGATGACGTCGTGACGTACAGCACCCTAGGAGGTGTGCAGTAGCAAACGCCAGGGGGTTGCTGTCACAGCCGTGAAACAGCGGCAACACCCGCTCCACACGGGGCCGGAGGGCCTTCGCCGCCGAACGGAACGCAACGGGCCCCGGCCTTCCGCTTGCAGTCGCGGATGGCCGGGGCCCGTGGAAACCCTCGTATCAGACGCCCGAGCTGGACGGCACCGAGTCGGTCGCCTCCGTCCACAGGTCCTGCTCGGCGCGGTCCGCCTGGATCTGGCGGTACACGAGGAGCCCGCCCAGAGCGGCCAGTGCGACCAGGATCAGCTTCTTCACCGCGCTACCTCGTTTTTCGATAGGCAATTGGGACCTTCCGGCCCCGATGATACACAGCACGGCAGCCGCTCCCGGACCCCCGGGGAAGACCCCCGCGGGCGGATCAGGGACCGACGGCCCCGAAGATCGAGTACGGGTAGGACTGGCGCTGCCACACCAGGTTGAACCGCGCCGTGGGCCTGGCGCTCACCTGGGGCACCCGGCCGTCGGTCGACGTGACCGTCCGCACGGCGCCGAAGACGCCGTCCCGGGCGACGAGCCGGGCGCTCACCTTCTGGGTGACGTACGGCCCCTCCGGGGTGTGGTAGACGAGCATGCCGTCGCCGTCGTCGTCGAGCGCGATGTCCGGCCGGTCGCCCGAGCCCAGCGAGTGGATGACGCCCTGGCTGCCGGCGGCGGTGAGCTTGCGTCCGGCCAGCACGAGCTTGCCGTCGCTGCCGCGCTTGGCCCACACGATCATCGCGTCGCCGTCGAGGTCCATCGCCACCGTGCTGTGGTTGCCCACGTTGTCGGTGCTGGCCGAGACGCGCAGCGAGTTCTGCAGCGTGCCGGTGCGGCTCCAGCGCGAGACCCACAGCTGGGGCAGGGTGCCGCCGCCGGAGCGGTAGGTGACGACGGCGTCCCCGTCCCGGTCCACGGCGACGCGCGGCCGGCCGAATCCGGCGTACGCCTCGATCGCCGAGGTGAGCGTCTTCGTGGCGGAGAGCGTGGAGTCCGCGCCGATCCGCCGGCCCAGCACGCTCTGGCCGTTCACCCAGGCGACGACGAACCGGCCGCTGCGGTCGACGCCGATGGCCGTCATCTCGCCCGAGGAGTTGCCGAGGGTGATGGCCGGGCCGGCCGTGCCGTCCGGCAGGAACTTGCGCGCCACGGCGTACCAGCTGCCGTCGCGGATCTCCGTCCACACGGCCATCGCGGTGCCCGTGGGCGCCACGGCCACCGCGGGTGTGGTCGCGGGGCCGGAGGTGGACAGCTGCCGCAGCGAGCCGACCAGGCTGCCGGCGGCGGAGATACGGCGGCCCACGACCTGGCCGTCCTGCTCCCACACGACGGCGGAGTCGCCGTCGTCGTCCGAGTCGGCCTGCGGCCAGTTCGCCACGGCGCCCAGCGGGGAGAGGGTGCGCTGCGTGGTCACCGTCCCGTCGGCGCGCTTGATCTTGGCCTGCACCTGGTGGTAGCAGCTCGAGGCGGCCGCGTCGCACGCGGTCCACACCTGGAGGGCGTCCCCCTGCCGGTCGACGGAGACCTGGGGCGAGTCGGTGGCGGTCCAGCCGCTGGGCGACACCCGGTACCCCGACGTCCACGCGGCCTGAGCGGGCCACAGACCCACGACGGCGGTGGCGATCCCCGCGACGACGGCGACCGCGCCGCCCGCGACGACGCGCCCCCTCACCGAACGCCTGTGACGTGCTCCGCGCACCATACGAGCCACTCCTCCCCGCGGACGGTCATCCCCCGCCCGCTCGTGGCCGCGAACGCTACCGCACACCCGTTCCCCCACGACCGGCGGGCCACGGCGCACCCGCACAAGCCGAAGACCCCCAGCGATACACGCTGAGGGCCTTCACTGCGGTGCGGGTACCAGGACTTGAACCTGGGGCCTCATCCTTATCAGGGATGCGCTCTAACCGTCTGAGCTATACCCGCCTGCCGACCCCTGAAGATTAGCGCACCAGGGGCCGAGTCCCAAAATCGGTTCACACAGGGGGTGTGAGCTGGGATTACTCGTCCTCCGCGAGTGTCAGCTCGACGCCCCCGACGAAACCGGCCGAGAGGTTGTAGATGAACGCGCCGAGGGTGGCGAGGGCTGTGGCCAGGACCACGTCGATCACCGCGATCACGGCCGTGAAGGTGAGCACCCGCGGCAGCGACAGGAACGCCTCGAGGTCGAAGGCCGTGGAGCCCTCCGTGCTGGTGGCCTCCGCGATCGTCGAGCCCACCGTGGAGAACACGCCCATCGCGTCCAGCACCATCCACAGCACGGCGACGGCCACGATCGTGCACACGCCGAGCGCGATGGACAGCAGGAAGCTGACCTTCATCACCGACCACGGATCGGCCTTCGCCACCCGCAGCCGCGCCTTGCGCGTCCGCGGCACCGTGCGCGCCCCGGTCCGCGAGCGGCGCACGGAGCCCTGACCCCGCTGCGCGGAGCCGCCCCGGCCACGGGCGGGCGCGGGCGCCGGAGCCGGCGCGGGAGCCGGAGCCGGCGGCTGGTACGCCTGCGGCGGGTGGTGCGGGCCCGCGACCGTCGGCGGGTGCACGGGCGGTGGCGGCAGCGGCCCCGCCGCGGCGGCCTCGGCGGGCGTCTCAGCGCCCTTGGGCGCCTCCGCGCCCTTGCGCGGCTCGGCGTCCTGCCGCTCCTGCGTACGCGCCCGGTGGGCGCCCTCGCCCGGGGTGCGGTCGGCCGGGGCCGCGTCCCGCTCGCCCGAGGCCGAGGATTGCTTCGTGCCGCCCGAAGGCCGGGTGTCCGTCACGGTGCCCCCCTGACTTCCCGACGCGGCGGGGCCACGGGCGCCGTCGTCCTCACCAGGCGGGCTGTCCGCGGGGACATACCCGTCGGCGGCGGCCCCTTTACGGCCCGCCCCGGCGCCCGTGGCTCCACTCACGTCCTACTCCCTCACACGCTATGCGTCGGCGGTCAGGCGGACGTCTCGTCGCCCGTTTCCGCCGCCGAACCGGCAGCCTCTGCCCCGTTCGACGTCTCAGACGCTCCTTCCGTTGCGTCCTCGACCTCTTCAGCTTCGCGCCCGGCCTCGGCGTTGCGGGCGATACCGACCACGGCGTCCCGCTTGCCCAGGTTGATCAGCTGGACGCCCATGGTGTCACGGCCCGTCTCCCTGACCTCGTCGACCCGTGTACGGATGACGCCGCCGGAGAGCGTGATGGCGAGGATCTCGTCGGTCTCCTCGACCACCAGCGCGCCCACCAGCGAGCCCCGGTCCTCCACGATCTTGGCGGCCTTGATACCCAGACCACCGCGACCCTGGACGCGGTATTCGTCGACATTCGTGCGCTTCGCGTACCCGCCATCGGTGGCGGTGAACACGAACGTACCTGGCCGGACGACATTCATCGAGAGGAGTTCGTCACCCTCCCGGAACGACATCCCCTTAACACCCGAGGTCGCACGCCCCATCGGCCGCAGCGCGTCGTCCGTTGCGGTGAACCGGATCGACTGGGCCTTCTTGCTGACGAGCAGCAGATCGTCCTCGGCCGACACCAGCTCCGCGCCGATCAGCTCGTCCGGCGAGCCGTCGGGCATCTCCCGCAGGTTGATGGCGATGACACCGCCCTGCCGGGGCGAGTCGTAGTCCTTCAGCGCCGTCTTCTTCACCAGGCCGGCCTTCGTGGCGAGCACCAGGTACGGCGCCGCCTCGTAGTCGCGGATCGCGAGGATCTCCGCGATGTGCTCGTCCGGCTGGAAGGCCAGCAGGTTCGCCATGTGCTGGCCCTTGGCGTCGCGGCCCGCGTCCGGCAGCTCGTACGCCTTCGCCCGGTACACCCGGCCCTTGTTCGTGAAGAACAGCAGCCAGTGGTGCGTGGTGGTGACGAAGAAGTGGTCGACGATGTCGTCCTCGCGCAGCCGCGCCCCGCGCACACCCTTGCCGCCGCGCCGCTGGGCCCGGTAGTCCTCGGCCTTGGTGCGCTTGACGTAGCCGCCGCGGGTGACCGTGACGACGATGTCCTCCTCGGCGATCAGGTCCTCGATGGACATGTCGCCGTCGAAGGGGATCAGCGCCGAGCGGCGGTCGTTGCCGAACTTCTCGACGATGACCGCCAGCTCCTCGCTGATGATCTGCCGCTGCCGCTCCGGCGAGGCGAGGATCGCGTTGTACTCGTTGATCTTCGCCTGCAGCTCGTCGTGCTCCGCGACGATCTTCTGCCGCTCCAGGGCGGCCAGCCGGCGCAGCTGCATCTCCAGGATCGCGTTCGCCTGGATCTCGTCGATCTCGAGCAGGTCCATCAGGCCGGTACGGGCGACCTCGACCGTCTCGGACCGCCGGATCAGCGCGATGACCTCGTCGATCGCGTCCAGCGCCTTCAGCAGGCCGCGCAGGATGTGCGCCCGCTCCTCGGCCTTGCGCAGCCGGAACGTCGTACGGCGGACGATCACGTCGACCTGGTGCGTCACCCAGTGCCGGATGAACGCGTCCAGCGACAGCGTGCGCGGCACGCCGTCGACCAGCGCCAGCATGTTCGCGCCGAAGTTCGTCTGCAGATCGGTGTGCTTGTACAGGTTGTTCAGCACGACCTTCGCGACCGCGTCCCGGCGCAGCACGATCACCAGCCGCTGGCCCGTACGCGAGGACGTCTCGTCGCGGACGTCCGCGATGCCGCCGACCCTGCCGTCCTTGACCAGCTCGGCGATCTTGTTGGCGAGGTTGTCCGGGTTCACCTGGTACGGCAGCTCGGTGACCACCAGGCACTGCCGGTCCTGGATCTCCTCCACCGACACCACGGCCCGCATCGTGATCGAGCCGCGGCCCGTACGGTACGCCTCGTCGATGCCCTTCTTGCCCACGACCAGCGCGCCGGTCGGGAAGTCGGGGCCCTTGATGCGCTCCATCAGCGCCTCGAGGAGCTCCTCGGGGGAGGCCGTCGGGTTGTCCAGATACCACTGGACGCCGGAGGCGACCTCGCGCAGGTTGTGCGGCGGGATGTTCGTCGCCATGCCGACCGCGATGCCGGCCGACCCGTTCACCAGCAGGTTCGGGAAGCGGGCCGGGAGGACGGACGGCTCCTGGGAGCGGCCGTCGTAGTTGTCCCCGAAGTCGACGGTCTCCTCGTCGATGTCGCGGAGCATCTCCATCGCCAGCGGCGCCATCTTGCACTCGGTGTAGCGCATGGCGGCCGCCGGGTCGTTGCCCGGGGAGCCGAAGTTGCCGTTGCCGTCGACCAGCGGCATCCGCATCGACCACGGCTGCGCCAGGCGCACCAGCGCGTCGTAGATCGCGGAGTCGCCGTGCGGGTGGTAGTTGCCCATCACGTCGCCGACGACGCGGGCGCACTTGTAGAAGCCGCGCTCGGGACGGTAGCCGCCCTCGTACATCGCGTACAGCACCCGGCGGTGGACGGGCTTGAGGCCGTCCCGGACGTCCGGCAGCGCACGCGAGACGATGACGGACATCGCGTAGTCGAGATAGCTGCGCTGCATCTCCGTCTCGAGGGAGACGGGCTGGACGCGCAGGGCGCCGCTCTCGTTGAGGTCCTCGGCAGCGGGGGTGGGGTTTTCGCCGTTCTCGTCGGCCATGCTTGATCTCAGTCCTTGTCTGGTGAACCTACGGCGGCCGGCCGGTCAGCGGGGACCGGCCGGCCGGGCCGACTCAGATGTCGAGGAAACGAACGTCCTTGGCGTTGCGCTGGATGAACGAGCGGCGGGCCTCGACGTCCTCGCCCATCAGGACGGAGAACAGATCGTCCGCGGCCGCCGCGTCGTCGAGCGTCACATGGCGCAGCACCCGGTGGTCCGCGTCCATCGTGGTGATCCGCAGCTCCTCGGCGTTCATCTCACCGAGACCCTTGAAGCGCTGCACCGCGTCCTCGCGGACGCGCTTGCCGGCCGCCCGGCCCAGCTGGATCAGCTGGTCGCGCTCACGGTCGGAGTACGCGTACTCGAAGTCGTCCCGCGACCACTTGATCTTGTACAGCGGGGGCTGTGCGAGGAAGACGTGGCCCGCCTCGATCAGCGGCCGCATGAACCGGAACAGCAAGGTAAGCAGCAGCGTCTGGATGTGCTGGCCGTCGATATCGGCGTCCGCCATCAGGATGATCTTGTGATAGCGGAGCTTCTCGAGGTCGAAGTCCTCGTGGATACCCGTACCGAACGCCGAGATCAACGCCTGGACCTCGGTGTTCTGCAGCACCTTGTCGATCCGGGCCTTCTCCACGTTCAGGATCTTGCCGCGGATCGGCAGGATGGCCTGGTACTTGGGGTTACGGCCGGACTTCGCGGAACCGCCGGCGGAGTCACCCTCGACGATGAAGATCTCGCACTTCGTCGGGTCGTTGGACTGGCAGTCGCTCAGCTTGCCCGGCAGCGACGCCGACTCCAGCAGCCCCTTGCGCCGGGTCAGGTCCCGCGCCTTACGGGCCGCGACCCGGGCCGTCGCCGCCTGGATCGACTTGCGGATGATGTCCGCCGCCTCGTTCGGGTTGCGGTCGAACCAGTCCGTCAGGCGCTCGTGCGTCACCTTCTGCACGAACGTCTTCGCCTCGGTGTTGCCCAGCTTCGTCTTCGTCTGGCCCTCGAACTGCGGCTCGCTCAGCTTCACCGAGATGATCGCCGTCAGACCCTCGCGGATGTCCTCACCCGTGAGGTTGTCGTCCTTCTCCCGCAGCAGCTTCTTGTCCCGGGCGTACCGGTTGACCAGCCCCGTCAGCGCCGCCCGGAAACCCTCCTCGTGCGTGCCGCCCTCATGCGTGTGGATCACGTTCGCGAAGCTGTACACACCCTCGCTGTACTGGGTGTTCCACTGCATCGCGATCTCCACCGACATCTTCCGGTCGGTGTCCTCCGACTCGAAGTCGATCACGGTGGGGTGCACCGGCTCGCCCTTGCGCGAGTTCAGATGCCGTACGAAGTCCGAGATACCGCCCTCGTAGTGGTACCGGACCGTGCGCACCTGGTCCTGCTCGGAGCCCTCCGCCGTGTCCGCGCCGGCCGTCTGCCGCGCCGACTCCCGCTCGTCCGTCAGGGAGATCGTCACGCCCTTGTTCAGGAACGCCATCTCCTGGAAACGCCGCGACAGCGTCTCGAACGAGTACTCCGTCGTCTCGAAGATGTCGCCGTCGGCCCAGAACGTCACCGACGTACCGGTCTCGGTCGTCGCCTCCTGACGCTGCAGCTCCGCCGTCGGCACGCCCATCTTGTAGTCCTGCGTCCAGCGGTGGCCGTCGGTCCTGACCTCGACCGACAGCCGCGTCGACAGCGCGTTCACCACGGACACGCCCACGCCGTGCAGACCGCCGGAGACGGCGTAACCGCCGCCGCCGAACTTGCCGCCCGCGTGCAGCACCGTCAGCACCACCTCGACCGCCGGCTTGCCCTCCGACGGCACGATGCCGACCGGGATACCGCGGCCGTCGTCGACGACACGCACACCGCCGTCCGCCAGCAGCGTCACGTCGATCGTCGACGCGTAACCGGCCAGGGCCTCGTCGACGGAGTTGTCGACGACCTCCTGGACCAGGTGGTGCAGACCCCGCTCACCGGTCGAGCCGATGTACATGCCGGGGCGCTTGCGCACCGCGTCGAGACCCTCGAGCACGGTGATCGCACTCGCGTCGTACGACGCTTCGCCCGGGGTGGCGTTGGCGGGGATGGACTCGTTGGGGTTGCCGGAATCGGCCACGAAGCGCCCTTTCTGGCACAGGTGGGGCCACGCTCCTGAACTGTCGGATGACTGTCCGGGTGACCACGCATCATGAGGTACAGCGGTCGACATGTTCCGCAAGTGGCGGATGCCGCCCAGTCTACCGGTAGCCACCGACAGAATGGCG
>NZ_JBFAXR010000194.1:0-11937 GCF_040680895.1 Streptomyces sp. NPDC051940
GCGCCGTCCGCGCAGCCAGCCCGTGGCGTACACCCCGGCCACGACGTAGCCCGCGGTCAGGACCATCGCGACCACGAAGTGCCAGTACTCCGGGCCGAACATCGGCGTGAAGATCGCCTGCCGTACCTGCACGTCGACGGGGTTGCCCCCGGCATCGAGGCTGAAGCCCCGCGGGGTGTTCATCCACGAGTTGGCCGCGATAATGCCGAAGGCTCCCATCAGGGCCGCCAGCGGCAGGGGGACGCCCAGCCAGAAGTGGGTCCACGGCTTCAGCCGCCGCCATCCGTAGAGGTAGATGGCGATCAGGACGGACTCCAGGAAGAACGCCCATGCCTCGATTCCGAAGCCGAGTCCGAAGACGTCGCCCAAGCGTCCCAGCATCCCGGGCCACAGCAGGCCGAGCTCGAACGAGAGCACGGTGCCGGTGACGACCCCGATGGCGAACTGCACGGCCACCACCGCGGACCAGCGCCGGGCCAGCGTCAGGGCCACGGGGTCGTTGCGGCGCAGTCCCCGGTGGTGCATCAGCAGGGTGAGGAACGGCAGCGCGACCCCGAAGGGGACCAGCAGGATGTGCGCGCCGAGGGTGAAGGCCATCAGCTCCCGGGCGGGCAGCAGTTGAGCGGGCGCGTCCGCCAGGTGGATCACGATCAGCCGCCGGTGGCGAACCCGGGGAAGAGCGTCATGCCGCCGTCGACGAAGAGCGTGGCGCCGACCACGTAGTCGAGCAGGTCGGAGGACAGGGCGACGACGGCGTTGGCGATGTCCTGCGGATCGCCCACCCGGCGGTACGGGATCAGCCGGAGCAGATCGGCCTCGGCCTCGGGGGTGGACCAGGCGGCCGTGTTGATCGGGGTGCGGATCGCGCCCGGCGCAACGGCGTTGACCCGGATCCGGCGGGGCGCCAGTTCCTGGGCGAGGGTCTGCATCAGCATGCCCACCCCGCCCTTGGAGGAGGCGTAGTTCACATGGCCCGCCCACGGCACGATCTGGTGGACGGAGCTCATGCAGACGATCTTCCCGGCCGACCGGGACACCTCCTCCACCACACCGCGTCGGACGAACTCCTTGGCGGCCTCCCGGGCGCAGAGGAACTGCCCGGTCAGGTTGACGTCGATGACCTTCTGCCACTGGGCGAGCGTCATCTCGGTGGCGGCCGAGTCCCGCTGCAGGCCGGCGTTCGCCACCATGATGTCGATGGTGCCGAACTCCTCGACCATCCGGGCCACCATGGCGGTCACCTGACCGTCGTCGGAGACGTCCGCCTCGTGCGCGTAGGCGCGGACCCCGAACTCCTTGATCTGCGCCACCACCTTCTCCGCCTCGTCCGCACCGGCGACGTAGTTCACCACCACGTCCGCCGGCCCGGCCGAGGGCGAGGGCCGTGGCCAGGCCGATCCCCGAGTTGGCCCCGGTGACCAGTGCCTTCTGGCCGGTGAGCAGTTGAGGGAACGCGGCTCCGCGACTTTGATCGACAGCGCTCGTCACGATCTCTCCTCTTGTGCCTTGCGCCTTGCCCCGAGGACGGCAGCGGGAGAGGCCGCCGGTCCGGGGACCGAGGAAAGCACCCGGTGACCGCGCCCGGTCACAGCGACTCGCGTTTCACGGTCGGTCCCCCGTGCGCGGTGCTGCCCTCACCCGTTCAGTCCCGAGAGCGCGGTCTCGGCATGGCCGGTGTCCCCCGGGCGTGCGAGCGTGAAGGCTGTGCCCTTCGGTCTGCGGGCGGTCGTGACGCCGCGACTCGGGCTGCCGGCGGCTTCCCACGCGAACAGAGGTTCCACATGAGCAAGCTCCGAAGCGATCTGCGCACGCTGGGCGAGGAGGCCTACATCTATCTGTATCCGCTGGTGACCATGGACGTCACCCGCGAGCAGAGCGTGAACCTGCCGGCCGACGCCAATCCGGCGTTCGGGGCACCGAACCGGTTCCACCACATCCGCGAGTTCCCGCCCGCCGACTTCAGGGCCGTGGTCCGTCCGAACTTCGACACCCTGTACTCCAGCGCCTGGCTGGACCTGACGGCCGGTCCCGTACGGCTGTCGGTGGCCGATGCCGGCGACCGCTACTACATGCTGCCCATGCTGGACATGTGGACCGATGTGTTCGCCTCCCCCGGCAGCCGCACCACCGGCACCGGCCCCCAGGAGTACACGATCGTCGCCCCAGGCCAGGCCGAGGGCGTTCCCTCGGACACCACGCTGATCGAGGCGCCCACGCCGTACGTGTGGATCATCGGCCGCGTCCAGACCGACGGCCCGCACGACTACGCGGCCGTCAACGACGTACAGGACGGCTTCCGGCTCAGCCCGCTGGTGCCCGCCGCCAACGAGCACGAGCCCGATCCGGGCGTCGACGCCACCGATCCGCTGCGGATCGTCAACGGCCTGGACGCCGTGGCGTTCTTCACCCGTGCCGCACAGGCGCTGCGCATCCATCCACCGCATCCGACCGACTTCGCCGTCCTGGCCCGCATCGCCGAACTCGGCATCGTCCCCGGCCGGCCGTTCGACGCGGACCGCTTCACGCCCGATCAGCTCGCGGAGGTCGAGGCCGGCGCCAAGGACGCCCTCCAGCGGTTGCTCGCGGGCTGGAAGGCGCTGGGCAGCCACCGCAACGGCTGGACCGTCATCCGCAGCGGCATCGGCGTCTACGGCAACGACTACTTCCAGCGGGCCGCGGTCACCATGGTGGGCCTCGGGGCCAACCCGCCGGAGGACGCCATCTACCCCGTCCTCGCCACCGACACCGACGGGGACCCGCTGACCGGGGAGCAGGACTACGTCCTGCACTTCGACGCCGACGCCCTGCCACCGGTGTCCGCGTTCTGGTCGGTCACGATGTACGACGACAAGGGCTTCCAGGTCGCCAACGAGCTCGACCGCTTCGCCCTGGGCGACCGCGACCCGCTGACGTACAACGACGACGGGTCGCTCGACATCCACCTCAGCCGCACGAACCCCGGCCCCGACCGCGAACCGAACTGGCTCCCGGCGGCGAGCGGCCCCCTGGGAGTCACCCTGCGGCTGTACGCACCGCATCCGGAGGCCCTGGACGGTCGATGGACCCCGCCGGAGGTCCGCAAGGCCTGACGCCGGGCGGATGGCGGCCGGGGCGAGCCCTACGTGGACGACGCGGGCTTGATCTGGGCCGCCAGGTCCGGCGCGGTGAGTGTGAGGTCCCCGTCGATGTTCACCACGGGGATCTGCTCGTTGTCGTACCAGAGATCGGGGGTGCCGATGGTGCCGAAGGACTCGAACGTGCCGATCGACTGCCCGGCCCACTCCATGTACGTACCGTCCGTGACCTTCCGGTCGAAGTCGTCGGACCGCAGTCCGGACACCGGTCCGGCCAGGCTCAGCAGCACGGAGGTGTCGGCGAACTTGTCCTCGCCGGGCGGGAAGGGCTGGTGGGCGAAGAGCGCGGCCAGGTAGTCCAGGTACTGCCGCTGGCCGGCGTCGCTCGCCGCGGCGAGCGCGCTGAGGGCGCGCTGGGAGCCGCTGCCGCCGACGGTGTGGTCGATGAGCGACGCGAAGTGGAACTTGATGACGAGCCCCCCGCCGTCGGCGGCCTGGCGCATCGTGTCGAGGAGCGTCGCCGCCATGCGCGCGCTCCCCCGGTCCCTCAGCTCGAGGAAGACCTGGAGTACGTGAGCGGCCTTCGGATCCCCGTAGTACAGGGTGGTGTTGTCGGTGTCCGTGGTGTTCGCGGGGGTCATGACGCGTCGTTCCCTTCGACGATACGGAGAACCGCGGCGGTCACGCGGCCCTCGGGGCTTCGGTAGCTGACGGTGTCGCCGGAGTGCCGGCCGAGCAGGGCCTGGCCGAGCGGGCTGTCGGCGGTCACCAGCGTCTCGTCCAGCTCGTCGGCGATCTCGCCGAGGTGGACGGTCGCCACGGTGTCGTCCGCGAACCGCACCGTCACGGTGCTGCCCACGCCGATCGCGTCGGTGGGCGGCGGGCCCGCGATCGACGCGCCCTTCAGCCGCTCCTCGATCGCGGCGATGCGGCTGTCCAGGCGCGCGGTCTCGGTGGCGCGCTGGAGCTCGTCGGCCTCGTCCGCCAGGTCTCCGACGGCGTCGTCGGACCCCAGGGTCCTGGCGACCGCGTCGCGCTGGGCGCGCAGGTCGCCCAGTTCCCGCTCGAGGTCCTGCCGCGCGGTGTCGCTGATGGGTTCGGGTGCGCCGGTCATCCGTGCTCCTGTGAGGTGGGGGTCGTCGCGCTGATGGTGACGTGGGCGTGCTTCATGATCGGCTGGTCGCTCTGGGTGCTGTAGTCGCAGAGCGCGATCAGGACGTTCATCTCGGGCATGTAGCCGGCCGCGCAGCCGCGGGGGATGTCGTAGGGGATGGCGAGGTAGCCGTTGAGGAAGCGCTGGGTGCCGTCCTTGGCGGTGCTGGTGATCTCGACGGGGTCGAACTCCTCGATGCCGCGGTCGCGCATGTCGGCCCGGTTCATGAAGACGAGGGTGCGCAGGTTCTTGATGCCGCGGTAGCGGTCGTTGTCGGAGTAGATGGTGGTGTTCCACTGGTCGTGCGAGCGCATGGTGCCCAGCGCCAGGGTGCCGGGGGCGGGTACGACGTCGGGCAGCGGCGCCGTGGAGAACTCCGCGCGTCCGGACGGGGTGAGGAAGACCAGCTCGCGGGCGGGCTGCTTGATACGGAAGCCCAGCGGCAGCCGGACCCGGCGGTTGAAGTCCTCGAAGCCGTCCAGGACCTGCGCCATGGTGTCGCGGATCCGGTCGTAGTCCTCGACGTACCAGTCCCACGGGGTGGCGCTGTCGGGCAGCGCGGCGCGGGCCATGCCGGCGATGATGGCGGGCTCCGACCGCAGATGCGGGGAGGCGGGCCGCTTCATGCCGACGGAGAGGTGGACCATGCTCATGGAGTCCTCGACGCTGGTGCTCTGGATCCCCTTGCGCTGGTGGTCCTTCTCGGTCCGGCCCAGGCACGGCAGGATGAGGGCCTGCCGGCCGTGCACGAGGTGGCTGCGGTTCAGCTTGGTGCTCACCTGCACGGTCAGCTCGCAGGTGCGCAGCGCCTCGTAGGTGACCGGGCTGTCGGGCGCGGCCAGGGCGAAGTTGCCGCCCATGCCGACGAAGACCTTCACCTCGCCGCGCTGCATCGCCTGGATGGTGGCGACCGTGTCCAGGCCGTGCTGGCGCGGTGGCTCGAATCCGCACACCTCGCCGAGGCGGTCCAGGAACTCCGTGGCCGGCCGGTGGTCGATGCCGCAGGTGCGGTTGCCCTGGACGTTGCTGTGCCCGCGTACGGGGGACGGCCCCGCCCCCTCGCGGCCCAGATTGCCGCGCAACAGGAGCAGGTTGACGATCTCGCGGACGGTGTCGACGCCGTGCTCGTGCTGGGTGATGCCGAGGCACCAGCTGAAGATGCTGCGGTCGGCCTCGGTGTACACGCGGGCTGCGCGGACGATGTCGTCGCGGCTGAGCCCGGACTGGTGCTCGATCTCCTCCCAGGGCGTGGTCGCGCACACGGCCCGGTAGTCGTCGAAGCCGTCGGTGTGCCGGTCGATGAACTCCTGGTCCAGCGCCCGGGGATCAGTCCCGGCCTGCTCCAGCACGGCCTTCGCCATGCCCCGCAGCAGGGCCATGTCGCCGCCGACGCGCGGCTGCAGGTTCAGGGTGCTGGTGCTGGTGGAGCGGAACGTGGCCATCCGCGTGAAGTCGTGCGGGATGATCGCGCGGGTGGCGGCCGCCTCGATGAGCGGGTTGACGTGGACGATCTGGGCGCCGCGGCGGTACGCCTCGGCCAGGGCGGTGAGCATCCGGGGCGCGTTGGACGCCACGTTGACGCCCATGATGAACAGCGCGTCGGTGGACTCCCAGTCCGCAAGGTCCACGGTGCCCTTTCCGGTGCCGAGCGACGCCTGCAGGGCGCGGCCGCTGGCCTCGTGGCACATGTTGGAGCAGTCGGGCAGGTTGTTGGTGCCCAGTTCGCGGGCCATGAGCTGGTAGAGGAACGTGGCCTCGTTGCCCAGCCGGCCGGAGGTGTAGTAGGCGGCCTCGTGCGGGCTGTCCAGGCCGCGCAGGGTACGGCCGACCAGTTCGAAGGCGTCCTTCCAGCTGATCGGGACGTAGTGGTCCGACTCCGGGTCGTAGACCATCGGTTCGGTCAGCCGGCCCTGGTCCTCCAGCTGGAAGTCGCTCCACTCGAACAGTTCGGTCACCGAGTGGGCGGCGAAGAACTCCCGGCCGACGCGCTTGCGGGTCATCTCCCACGTGACGTGCTTGATGCCGTTCTCGCAGATGTCCAGCCGCAGGCCCTTGGTGTCGTCGGGCCAGGCACAGCCGGGACAGTCGAACCCGGTGTTCTCGTGGTTCATCCGCATGATGGCCCGCGGACCGTCCACGAGGGTGCCCTCACGGGCCATGAACTTGGTGACGCTCTTGGCGGCGCCCCACCCCGCGGCGGGATGGTGGTACGGGTGGAAGTGCGGCTCGCCCTCGGGGGTGGGGCCGACCTCGGGTTCGCGGACCTCCTGCTCGTCCTTGGCCTCGGTCATGGCTGGGTCTCGTCCGGCTGGTCGTCGGCGGCCTGCTGCTCGGCCTCGGCGGTCTGCTCCTTGAGGGTCCGTTCGCGCCGGCCCACGACGGCGACGGCGGCCGCCGCGCTCACCGCGAACGCGGCGACGATCATCACGGGGCGGTCCAGCCGGTAGCCGGTGAGGTGGTCGAACGAGTAGCGGCCGGGGCCGGCCACGCCCAGACTGCCGGCGACGTAGCCGAGGTAGGCGGGGTATTCGTAGCCGCCCTGCATGGCGAAGAAGCCGTGCGGGCGGTGCACCGCGACCGCCCCGGCCATGGCGCCGGCCGCGGCCGCGCCGGCGGCGGGGGTGGCGGCGCCGAGCGCGAGCAGCAGGCCGCCGCCGGCCTCGCCGAGGCCCGCGGCGATCGCGCTGCGCTTGCCGGGATGGAAGCCCATGGCTTCCATCGCCTTGGCGGTGCCGTCGATCCCTCCCCCGCCGAACCAGCCGAAGAGCTTCTGCGCTCCGTGGGCGAACAGCACCCCGCCGGTGCCGAGGCGGACGGCGAGCAGGCCCAGATCCCTGCGGAGGAGGTGGCCCATGGTGGTCCTTCCTTATGTCGGACGATGCCTTCCGGGGTCTGTGCCGGAAGGCGGACGAGCCTTTCCAGTCTTCGCCCCGGGAGCACCGTCCGCCGCTGGGGTTCCGCCAGCCGGAGGACGGTGGCGGCTGCCTTGTGCGGTGGCTGTCAGGCGGCCGCCTCCGCGGCAGTTGTCAGACCTCCGCCTTCTGCCGCTCCGGCTCCGGCTCCCCCGCGGGCGCGCCGGTCGGCGGTACGTGCCGCAGGAGGCGTACGACCAGCACCGCCACCCCGGTGAGCAGCACCGCGGCGATCACGGCCGCGACGTGCATGCCGGAGGTGTACGCCGTGCGGGCCGCGGTCAGCAGCCGCTCGCCCGCCTCGCCGCCCGTGCCGCGGGCCAGGGCGTCCGCGCCGGCCAGGGTGTCGCGGGCGGCCGCGGGAACCCCGTCGGGCAGCCGCAGCCGGTACACCGCGGTGCCGATCGTGCCGAGCACGGCGATGCCCAGGGCGTAACCGAACTCGCCGGCCGTCTCGTTGAGCGCCGCCGCGGATCCCTTGTGCTCGACGGGGGCGGCGCCCATGACGAGGTCGGTGCTGAGGGTGACCATCGGCCCGGCGCCCAGGTTGATCAGCGCGAAGCCGGTGACGACCGTCGCCAGCCCGTGCGCCGCCGACGCCTGGGTCAGCAGCAGCAGTCCGCCGACGGAGACCACCAGCCCATACCCGATCAGCCGGGCCGGCCGGATCCGCCGGGCGAGCATCGGGGCGAGGGCGAAGGAGAGCATCGACGCGCCGACGGCGGGCAGCATCCACAGCCCCGCGTGCAGCGGCGACAGTCCGCGGACCAGCTGCAGGTACTGCGTGATGAACAGCATCAGCGCGCCCATCAGCAGCGTGCCGGAGAACATGCTCCCGAGCGCGGTCGTGAACGCCCGGTCGCGGAACAGCCGCAGGTCGAGCAGCGGATCGGTGAGGGTCTGCTGGCGTCGTACGAAGACCAGGCCCACCGCCGCGCCGACGAGCAGGGAGGCGACGGGCACCACGGCCCAGCCGTGCCGGGCGATCTCCTTCAGCCCGTACACCACGGGCAGGATCGCGGCGAGGGACAGCGCGACGCTCGCCAAGTCCAGCCGGCCGGCCGTCGGCGCCTTGTACTCGGGCAGCAGCAGCGGGCCGAGGATCAGCAGCAGCACCATCGCGGGGATGCCGAGGAGGAACGCCGAGCCCCACCAGAACCGCTCCAGCATCGCCCCGCCGACCACCGGCCCGATCGCCGCGCCGGACATGAAGCACATGAACCAGACGCCGATCGCCGCCCCGCGCTGCCGCGGATCCTTGAACATGTGGCTGAGCAGCGACAACGTCGACGGCGCGAGCGTCGCGCCGGCGATCCCCAGCAGCGCGCGGGCGGCGATCAGCATGCCCGGGCTGGACGCGTACGCGGCGGCGAGGGACGCCAGGCTGAACGCCGCCGCGCCGGTCAGCAGCAGCCGGCGGCGCCCGATGCGGTCGCCGAGGGTGCCCATGGTGACGAGGAAGCCGGAGAGCATGAACCCGTAGCTGTCCATGATCCACAGCTGCTGGTTGCTGTCGGCGCCCAGGTCGGCGCTGAGGTGCGGGAGGGCCAGCAGGAGGACGAAGACGTCGATGGAGATCAGGAGCGTGGGCAGGGACAGCACGACCAGCCCCGCCCAGGTACGGCGGGTGGCGCGCTCGGGGAGCGTGTCGGGGGTCATGGGGACCTTCCGCAGGGGCGCCCCGGTTGGGCGCTCTCACCCCTGCGTCGAACGGGGGTGGCGGAAATCGACACGGGCGCCCGAGCCGCTCGCACCTTCAGGTCAGCACGCGGTAGGTCACGTGCGTGACCAGGCTCGCCGCCCGTGCCCCGACCAGCTCGAGTCTCAGCGGCGGGACGCCGTCGAAGAGCCGGGTGCCCGCGCCGAGGGTGAGCGGTGAGATGTGCAGCCGCAGTTCGTCGATCAGGCCGGCGGCGAGGAACTGGTTGACCGTGGTCGCCCCGCCGCAGATCGCGACGTCGGCGTCGCCGGCCGCCGCGCGTGCATGGGCGAGCGCCGACTCGACGCCGTCGGTGACGAAGTGGAACGTCGTGCCTCCGTCCATCGGCTGCGGCTCGCGCGGGTGGTGGGTGAGCACGTACACCGGGGCGTGGTACGGCGGATCCTCGCCCCACCAGCCGTTCCACGGCCGGTCCCATGCGCCGCGCACCGGGCCGAACATGTTGCGCCCCATGATGAACGCCTTGGCCGCGGTGATCTTCTCGATCTCGGCCTTGTTCTCCTCGGCGGTCTCGGAGAACCAGGCGTGAAGCCTGTCGCCCCGGCCGTCCCCGCCGTCGTCGCCGAAGGGGCGGTCCTCGCTCTGGTTGTGCCCGGCCGAGTATCCGTCGGCCGTGATGGTGATGTCGCAGGTCACCTTGCCCATGTGGGGGTCACTCCCTCAAGCTTGCGGCGAGTTGACGTCGCCTTCGCGGTGGGCTTCCTGTGTCCAAGCATCCTGCTCCTACCGTGGCAGCCGGGTCTGACACACCCGGCGCGCGTCGAAAGTCGCTGGTCCCGGCTGTGCGACTCGTGTTTCCATGCCCGGATGACGATCGCGATCCGCCCCCGGACCGAGGACGACATCGAGACGTGCGTCCGCGTCCTGATGGACGTCCACCGGCAGGACGGCTACCCGGTGAACTGGCCCGACCGGCCGGAGGAATGGCTGTCGAGCGGCTCCCCGCTGGGTGTCTGGGTCGCGGAACTCGCGGGCCGGGTGGTGGGCCATGTCGCGCTGGCGCGCAGCGGTGCAGGGGATGTCGCACCCGGCCTGTGGAGTGAGCGGACCGGGAAGAGCGCCTCCCTCACCGCGGTGGTCGGCCGCCTGTTCGTCGGGCCGGCCGCCAGGGGCCACGGCGCCGGTGCCCTGCTCATCGGCCGGGCGGTGGAGGAGGCGCGACGTCGGGGCCTGCATCCGGTGCTCGACGTGGTGGCGTCCGACACGGCCGCGGCGGCACTGTACGAGCGGCTGGGCTGGGAGCGGCTGGCCACCGTCGAGCAGCGGTGGGGCCCGGCGCAGGTGGTGGCCGTGCACTGTTACGCGGCGGCGTAACGCGGCCGCGGGGGGCGCGCTCACGCCTCGTCGGCCCTGCGCTCACGCCTCGTCGGCTCCCGCCTCCTGCCCGTACGGGCACCGAACGGGCGCCCCCGGTACCCGATGCGGGCGCGGCGCCGCTGATCGGCGGCCCGTTCGGGCACGTCCCCGCGCTGTCCGGTACCGGGGAACGGTCACGTTCGGGCATCCGGATCCGAGCGTCAAGCCTGGTCAGGCGGCGCCCGCGGGTCTACAAGGGCGTGCATGAGCCCGAACGGGAACCGAGAACGCCCGTCCCGCGCACGACGGTCCGTGGCGGAGAGGGGGTGAGCCGATGGACGCCGACGAACGCCGCCGGATGATGCTGCAGACGACGCGCCGCGAGGGAGCCGCGGACGTCGCCAAGCTCGCCGCGGACCTCGGGGTGTCCCGGGAGACCGTACGCCGTGATCTGCGCCTGCTGGAGGAGCACGGGCTGGTACGCCGCACCCACGGCGGCGCCTATCCCGTGGAGAGCGCCGGCTTCGAGACGACCCTGGCGTACCGCACCACCCGCCTGGTGCCCGAGAAGGCACGCATCGCGGTGGCCGCCGCGGAGCTGCTGGACGACGCGGAGACCGTGTTCATCGACGAGGGCTTCAATCCCCAGCTCATCGCCGAGGCGCTGCCTCCCAACCGGCGGTTGACGATCGTCACCGCATCCCTGGCCACGGCGGGCGCGCTGGCCGACCGGCAGAACACCGAGGTGCTCCTGCTCGGCGGCCGGGTCCGCGGCGGCACCCTGGCCACGGTCGGCCACTGGGTGACCGCCATGCTCTCCGGCTTCGTCATCGATCTGGCGTACGTCGGAGCCAACGGGATCACCCGCGAGTACGGTCTGACCACGCCCGATCCGGCGGTGGGCGCGGTCAAGTCGCAGGTGATGCGCGCGGCCCGGCGCAAGATCTTCGCCGGCGTGCACACCAAGTTCGGGGCGGTGAGCTTCAGCCGCTTCGCCGAGGTGGCGGAGTTCGAGGCCATCGTCACCGACACCGGTCTCCCGGTCGCGGAGGCCCGCCGCTACTCGCTCCTGGGCCCGCGCGTGATCCGGGCCTGACACCGACTCCCCCACACCCACCCGACGGCATGGGCCGGGCGGGCCTGGTTCCGCACGCCCACTTCCCCTCTCACCTCAACCCTTGGAGCAACGATGGCAACGCCAACCCGCAGACGGCGCGCCGCGACCACGGCGCTCACCGCCCTCACCGCCCTCGGTCTGCTCGCCGCGTGCAGCGGCGCCGGCGGCGATGGAGGCGGCAACAGCGGCGGCAAGTCCGTGAACGTCGTCATGGTGAACAACCCGCAGATGGTGGAGCTCCAGAAGCTGACCGCGGAGCACTTCACGAAGAAGACCGGCATCAAGGTCCACTACACCGTGCTGCCGGAGAACGAGGTCCGCGACAAGATCAGCCAGGACTTCTCCAACCAGGCCGCCCAGTACGACGTGGCCACGATCAGCAACTTCGAGGTGCCGTTCTACGCCAAGAACAACTGGCTGCTGCCGCTGGACGACTACGTGGCGAAGGACGCCGCCTTCGACCAGAACGACATCCTCGCCCCGATGCGCGAGTCGCTGACGGCGGAGGACGGCAAGCTGTACGGCGAGCCCTTCTACGGCGAGTCGTCCTTCCTGATGTACCGCAAGGACGTCTTCACGGAGGCGGGCCTGACCATGCCGGACAAACCCACCTGGCATCAGGTCGCCGATCTGGCGGCGAAGGCCGACGGCGCCCGCTCGGGCAT
>NZ_JBFAXR010000195.1:0-11638 GCF_040680895.1 Streptomyces sp. NPDC051940
GCTGGGCGTCGTGATGCTGTTCATGCTCGCCGTGGCGCTGCTCGGGCCGCTGCTGGCGCGGCTGTGCGCGGCGCTGTTCGGGGTGCTGCTGCGCGGGGGGAGCGCCCCGTCGGCGCTGGCCGCCGCCAACTCCCGCACCAACGCGCGCCGGCTGGCCTCCGCGCTGACGCCGATCGTGCTCGCGATGGCGTTCACCTCGACGCTGATCTTCATGCACACGAGTGAGAACCGCGCCGCGGACCGCCAGCTGCGCGCCGGGGTGACGGCCGAGCACGTCGTCACCTCACCCGCGGGGCTGCCCGCGGCCGCGGCGCGGTCCGCCGCCGGCGCGGACGGCGTCACCTCGGCGGTCGGCGTCCTGCGCACCTCGGTACTGGTTCCGGTCGGCGGCGCGGGCGGCGACCGCTGGCTGCAGAACTCCTCGGCCCAGGGCCTCTCCACGCCCCGCGTCTCCGGCGTCCTGGACCTCGACGTCCGTACGGGCTCACTCGCCGCCCTGCGGACCGGCACGGTCGCCCTCGACGTCAACCTGGCAAGCTCGGCCGGGGTTTCGACGGGTGACCGGGTGGCGCTGCGCCTGCCGGACGGCACGACCGCGCGCCCCGAGGTCGTGGCGACGTACGGCCGGGGCCTGGGCCTCGCCCGGGTCACCCTGCCGCGCGCGGACCTGACGGCGCACGTGACGTCGGCGTACGACAGCGCGCTGCTCGTACGCGGCGGCTCGGCGGCGGACCTCGCCGCCCTCGGCACGGTGACCGACGCGCGGGGCTACGCGGCGGGGCAGGACACGGAACGGGCGCTCAACTCCTGGGCGAACTACACGATGGCGGCCGTCCTCGGCGGCTTCGCGGCCGTCGCCGCGGCCAACACCCTCGTGATGACGGTCCTGGCCCGCCGCCGCGAACTGGGCACGCTGCGGCTGGTCGGCACGACGCGGCTGCAGGTGATGCGGATGCTGCGCTGGGAGAGCCTGCTGGTCTCGGCCGCGGGCCTGCTGCTGGGCACGGCGATCGCGGCGGCCACCCTGTTCCCGATGACCCGCGGCCTGACGGGCTCCGCCCCGTACGTCCCCCCGCTGGTGTACGCCGGACTAGCGGCGGCCGTGCTGGGGCTGGGCGCGGCGGCGGTGACCCTGCCGGGGCGGGCGGTGCTGGGGAAGCGGGGCCGCCTCCCGGGGTGACCTGGCAGGCGGTGCCGGGCCGCCTGCCGCGATGACCTGGCGGGCGGTGCCGGGCCGCCGGGCCGCCTGCCAGGATGACCGGATGCCCACATCCCGAGCCCGCGTCGCGGAACTGGTCGCAGGCGTCAGCCCCTGCGACGAACTGGAACGTACCCACCGGCGGTCCGCCGCCGACTGGATCGCGTCGGGCGCCCCGCTGTACCGCACCGATCCGCCCGACGTCCCGGAGCGGCATCTGGTGAGCTACTTCGTCGTCGTGGACGACGACCGCGGCGAACTCCTCCTGGCCGCCCACCGCAAGGCCGGCCTGTGGCTGCCGCCGGGCGGCCACGTGGAGCCCGGCGAGGACCCCTGGACGACCGTGGTCCGCGAGTGCCGCGAGGAGCTGGGCATCCCGGCCGTCGCCCACCCGCTCACCGGGGAGCGCCCGTTCTTCCTCACCGTCACCCGCACCCGCGGGCACGGCCCGCACACCGACGTCTCGCTCTGGTACGTGCTGACCGCGTCCGCCGCCGACGTCACCGCGTACACGGAGGAGGAGTTCAGCGCGATCCGCTGGCTGACCCCCGGCCAGGTGCTGCGGGAGCCCCCGGAGACCCTCGATCCGCACATGCACCGCTTCACGCGCAAACTCGGCGACTGGTGTGATGTGGGTCACAGTCGGCGGGTTCGGGGGAGTAGCCGGGCTACCGACGGGTAGCGGGCCCCGGACCAGCGATCCGGACGCAAGAAGGCCCGACGATGACGACGTACCTCTGCCCCGTCTGCGGCACGCCGCACGCCCCGGAAGGCGGCCCACGGTGCGGCTGCCCCCGGGCGGCCGACGTGGAGCGGTTCGAGCAGCTGCCCGCGGCGCCGCCGGCCGCGCCCGTGGCCGTGGAGCTGCGCGAACCGGTGATCCCGCAGCGCCCGGTCAAGGCCCCCGAGCCCCGGGCGCGGCGGGCCCGCAGGCGGGGACTGATCCGTACCGCGCTCGCCGGTGTCGTCCTGGGGGCGGCGATCCCGGCGGCCCTGGGTTTCGTACGGATCATCGGGGACGAGGCGGCGCCGGTGGCGATACCGGACGATCCGGCGGTGCCGTCGCCGGCGATGCCCTCGCAGGCCACGACGGCCGCCACGCACTCCGCCCGCCCCGCCGCCCGGGAGAGCCACTCGCCCTCCCCGGCCGCGAGCAGCGCGGCCCCGGCGCCGTCGCGTACGGCGGCCGCCACGGCGTCCCGGTCCGCGCCGGTCTCCCCGAGCCCCACCCCCACGATCTCGAAGAACGCCGGCCCGACGGCTTCCGCCGACCCCAGCCCCACCGGCGGCTTCGACCTGTGGCCGTTCGACGGGGACGGATAAGGCGGCCGTGTCCGCGGCCCTACTCCAGTCCCACCTGGGTCTTGGAGACGAGCTTCCCGCCGGCGAACGTGAAGCCGGCGTTGGCGACCCCGTCGTCGGCGTAGCAGGTCCAGGACTCGCCCGCGGCGCCGCCGGCGTCCGTGCCGGAGCTCTGGCTGCAGCCGTCCTCGCCGCCCACGACCGCGAAGACCTCCGCCTTCGTCATGCCGTCCGCGACGTCGGCGTACTTGGCCGCGGTCATGGTCCCGGCCTTCTCGGCGCGCGCGGCGGTGATGCCGGCCCGCTCCTCGATCTCGGGGGCCGCGTTCGACCGGCTGCTCGCCACGGGCTCCCCGGTGTCGCTCTCACCCCCGCCGGATCCGGCGACCACCGCCGCCAGGACCACGGCCCCGGCGGCGGCGCCGAGCCCGATCTTCTTACCGTTGGACAGCTTCTTCTTCTCGGACCGGCCGTGGACGGACGGGGTGCTCACGCGGGTGGTGCCTTTCGTGCAAATCGAAACGCGGTCGAATGACCGAAGGGTGAGACTAACAAAGCCCCAGCCCTGCGCTTTACGGCGCTGAGCTGGGGCTTTGCCAAAGAGAGCGGGCGACGGGAATCGAACCCGCGTAGCCAGTTTGGAAGACGTGTGTGGTAGGTGGGCCCTGATCAGGCGGTTCTGTGACCTGGGCTCGCACGAGTGGGTGACCTTGATCACCTGCAGTTCCCCGTCGCTCCCCGCCCGGTCTGGCACGTGTCTGGCACGCATCAGGCCCCTGATCCGCAGCTCAGGTACGGACAACCACGGTCCTGAACTGGCAGACGAGCAACCATGCGACTCCAGCAACCGTCTGGTTGCCTGCCGTTGCTGTGGTTTGTCGAGCCACAGGCCCGGATCGGGCACGCACGCCGCGCATCATGATGTCACGACATAGATTCAACCATCGCAGCGCGTGGAGACCCGGTCTGGCACAGTGATCGCTGATCGGTCCAGGACGGTTCTGCGCTGAAACTCGGTGGGCTGACCCGCGAGTGCTTGGCAAAATTGCACGCATGGGTGATCCGCTCGGAGGGCAGTCAACGTCGGCTGCCGATCTTCAGACTGCCAACGTGCAGCAGGTATCACGGCAGCACGTGGTCTCGAAAGTGCTACTCAAGCAATTCACCGCGCCAGGACCGCGGAGCAGTGGAAACCAGTTGGTTGCATTTGATCTCAAATATCCTGAGCGTCACCACAAGCTCAAGACTCCTCGTCAATGCGGGTGGGTGCGGGATTTCATATCCTTTGATCCCGACTCGGCGGAGGATCTGTGGAGACAGATTGAGCAACGAGTACCCGAGGTCTTCTCCGCCTTGAATGCGGGCGCATACTTCGACGATCCTAGGCTGGTCGAAGTGCTTCGTGACTTGATTGCGGTGCACATGGTTCGGTCACACTGGTACCTAGAGGTGCACCAGCAGTCCTATAAGCGGGCTTACGATAGGTTGCGCGTTGGCTTGCTGCGCGATCACTCCGAGCGAGTTCGCGCTGAGGCATTGCGCGAAACGGGTCTGCACCTAACAACGCCTGGTGCGCTAGCGGCTTACGTTGATCGGGTAATGGAAGGCTCGGTGCCCGCACGCGAATACGTAAGTGGAAAGATGTTTCGAATCAGTATCGAGGATATGTTTAATAAGATTCGAGAGGCCATAGGCGATTGGGGGCTGGAGATCGTTAGGCCCCAGCAAGGAGAATTCTTGATAGGTGACACCCCGGCCATGACGCTGCGCCGGGAATCTGACACGTGGACATATGGTGTGGCGTTGGGTGATGCAAGTACGGTCGTTCTGCCACTCGGCCCTAAGTGCCTGGTGGCCCTGGGGGCGGATAATGCGTCGGCATCAATCCCTCTGCAATCCGTGTATGAGATAAATGTCGTACAGGTGCTGGCTGCGCAACGCCATGTCTTCTTCCGCCCCGGAAGCGGGCTGAACGACTTTGTGAAGATCGGCTGTCGGTATCGAGATTCTACGGTGAGCTAAGGCAACGTGATGTACGCGGGAGAATCATGTTCCAAACGTCGTCCGGAGAAGACGTTCTGGATGCGAGTTGGGCAACAAAAGAGCCCCAGGCCGTTGGCCTGAGGCTACTTCTTAAAGCTGGTGACGAGAACCGAACTCGCGCATAGAGTCAGGGGTCGGCTCTGAGTAGGCAGATTGACCGAACCCGTTGATGGTCGGTCAACTCTCCTGCGGTTGTCCGTGGTTGACCGCTTGATCGGGTACGGATCGGGCACTCACGCCGTCACTCCCTCCGGTAGTCGAAGACGAGGAACTGTCGGCCCTCTGGCCGATAGGCTGCGTTGACCTCCTGACATATCCAACAGAAACGCCGAGGATGGCCGCTGCCGTGCTGATCGGGGTAGCCAACCCCGGCGCCATCCATACGGCCCAGCCCCCGCTGATGGCGAGGCCGGCCGCCAGAGGCCACATGCAGTTGCGCAGCCTCTGGGCTACCTTCGCCCCAAGGCGTACATTCATGAAGACACCTGTTTCGTAATGCCATAGACATGGACGCGGGTGTTGATCACGGCCTCCCGATGCCCCGGGAGGCCGTTGGCGTTGCGACTGACTGCAACTTTGCGGCATCGAGGCCCTCTGCGGGCGTTTCCCCGCCATGCCCATTGGCCCGCATGTAGCTTGTAGGAGCGTACGAAGAGAGTCGCAGCTCAGCGCGGGTGCACCTCGCGGGCTAAAGGGTCGCAACATGGATGACGATCTAAGCGTGACCCTTTGGCCCGCATGTAGTTTTTAGGAGCGTACGAACATAATTGCAGCTCAAGCGGCATGGGCTGTAAGGGCCAAAGGGTAAGAGTGAGGGGTCAGTGTCGAGAAGCGCAGATCGACGAGCGCGCCGGCTGCTGCACCTGGATGCAGTGGCAGGACGGATCGAACGCTCCACGGAAACACTCAGGCGGCTGCACGCTCGCGGTGCCCGGCCGCCGACGATCGGCGTACGAACCGCCTTCTTTACCGGTGGGCCGCACCTGCGTCCGCCTATCGACCGGATCTCTGCGCCCCGAGGGGTCAATCTACAGATCTATCTCTTAGCGTTGTTTGAAGCTCAATGTCGAGTTCGCATGGGCGCTGCGGGGCCATGTTCCCTCCCGTTGGCGGGATCGGACTTTTCGTGGGCAGAGTTGGTCGTTTCGCAGGCCAGGATGAATCTGGAAGCAGAAATTGCAGTAACCGAAACCGATAACAGGGTCCGCCAGATAAGATCGGCGATTAAGCGACTGGCGGACGAAGGGCTTGTGCGGCGAAACGTGGGGCCCCGCGGCAATCCGTATCCATTGATGTTGCTGCCAGAGCGCAACGCGCTTGCGCTTCCCGAATTCCTAAAGGGTCATATCCCGGCTGACTATACCGTTCCAAGCTGGGATGAGGACTACAGGACCATGGCCCACGTGTCAGTGGAGCTCTTCACCCACGGATGGATATTCCTACTCTCCGATTCAGAGATCAGGATGTATCTGATACTCTGCCATCTGGCGGCCCGGTTCCCGGGTGCTCACGCACTGCGGGGTGTTTACCTCACTGAACGAGACAAGGCGTGGCTGTATTCGATTACTCGGGACGTTTACGAGGCGCATATCATGCTCGCCAGATTCGGATTGCTGGAACGTCTCCCGAATCCGACACGTCATGCAGATGGAAAAGTTGTCGACTTTCGCGGTTACGTCCACAGGGGCGGTCTGGTGTCCCCTCACCGATTCCGGCTTACGTCTTTTGCGGTCACGGAGCATCCATATCGCCGAGCCAGGCGGGCGTTATTGAACTATCCGTCGACCCCGCACGCCCCGAGAGATCGCTCAAATGCGATTGAATCGCCTTCGGAATCCGAGAGCTAAACGCGCGGCCGGCGTGGAGAGACTTTGGGCTGGAGCTGCCATGGGGCGGGAGATCATGAGGGCCTAAGCTGGCCAGCGACCGGGCAGCACCTTGACTGCCCGCAAATGACCGGTCGGCCCTCATGATCTTAGGGTCCCGCCCCATGGTGGCTGCCTAAAGTCTCGGAGCGCTGGCCGCCCCGACCACAGTGTTATCCCCCTTATCGATCACCGCCGCGCTATGTGGCGCGCTGCTGGGCGGCCGGCCGCGCGGCGAAGCTGAGCGCGGTTCGGGCCGCCTGGGCGGCGCGCGCCGCGCCGTGCGCGGCGGCTTGATGATGTAGGGGAGGTTTCACCGCGATCTTGTCGGGGGCGCTGTCTGACTGCTCCGTGATGCGCTCTGGGGCAGCGCACCAGCGGTCGGGAGATCCGTCAGATCAGGTTCTGGCCGTCATGGCTGCGGACGTGCGGGCCATGGTCGGTGAGCGCGTCAAGGAGTCGGACCGCATAGACCTCACTCATGGTCTCTGGCACTTCTTCCGGCGTGAGCCAGTTCACCGATATGGCTTCCTCCGTGCTGTGCGCTTCCCCGGAAACGGGGCGGCATCGGAACACCAGGGCGATGATGCCGCGGGTCATGTTCTTGTAGACCCCCGTCAGCTCCTCCACCTCGACCTTGACGCCGGTCTCTTCCCACACCTCGCGCTGGACCCCGTGTTCCGGTGTCTCGTCCAACTCCAGCACTCCGCCCGGCGGCTCCCAGGTGCCGTTGTCCGCGCGCTTGATCGCCAGGAGCCTTCCGTCTTCCCTCACGACTGCTCCGGCGACGGAGACGGAGTGCTGGGGGAGCGTTGACCGGTTGGCATCGGCGCTGTTACTCATGTACAGGAGCATAGGAGGCGGCGGAGGAGTATGGCGAGTGCTGTAGGAGCGCGATCCGGGAAGCCCAAGTACCTGGAGATCGCGGACGATATTGCGGAGAAGATCCGCAACGGCGTGCTGTCTCCTGGTGAGAGCGTGGGCAGCGAGACAGACCTGATGGACCTCTACAGGGTTTCCGCCGGCCCGGTGCGTAAGGCGATGCTCGAACTGCGCATGGCTGACCTGATCGAGACGCGCCACGGCAAGGGGTCCTTCGTGAAGACCCGGCCACCCGTGACCCGGAAGTCCTCGGACCGCTTCCGGCGTTCGCACCGCCGTGCCGGGAAGGCCGCGTACATCGCCGAGTCCGAGCAAGCCGGACTGCTGCCCACCGTACGGGTGCTCTACATCGGCTCGACGGAGGCGCCGGCCGCCATCGCGGAACGACTCGGGGTGGAACCGGGTGCCAAGGTGCTTGCACGGCGACGGCTGTACTTCAGCGACGGTACGCCCACCGAGGAAGCCACTTCGTACCTGCCCTGGGACGTGGCCAAGGACATCCCCGAGCTGTTCGCCGAGAACCCCGGCGGTGGCGGGATCTACGCTCGGCTGGAGGATCACGGGCACACGTTCGCGGAGTTCATCGAGACGGTGCGGGCTCGCCTGGCGACCAAGTCGGAGGTCAACGCGCTCGGCCTGAGCCCCGGTTCTCCCGTCATCCATCTGACACGCAACGCGCTGACCGACGCTGGTCGCGTGGTCGAGGTCTGCGACACCGTTATGGCCGCTGACCAGTTCATTCTGGACTACCGCATCCCCGCGACCGACTGATCCGCGCGTCAACTCCCCAACCCCGTACGGCATTTCTTCGCCGACGGGGTTGACTCATGTATAGGAGTTGGGCACTCTGATGGCACGGTACTCATATACATGAGTGACTGAGTCTCTCTGATCTATAGGAGTGTGGCCCGTGCGTCAGATCCCCGTAGACACGCAGAACGCCTTGGCGATGGTGGTCCAGCCGCCGCAGCCCAAGGTCATCAACCGCAAGACCGGCGAGCGCGGTGTGGACGCGGAGACGGGGGAGGTGCTGAGCACGATCGACGTCGCCTTCGTCGCGAACGGCGTGTCCGACGTGCTGACCATCACCGTCCCGGAGTCCGGGTTCACCGGCGAGCTGCAGATGGGCACCCCCGTGGCAATCACCGCCCTTGTGGCGCGCCCGTGGGAGAACGAGTTCAACGGGCAGAAGCGCTGGGGCATCGCCTTCCGCGCGGTGGCCGTGACCTCGAAGGTCTCCGCCGACGCGAAGGTGAAGGCGGCGTAGCCATGACCCTCACCTCGTTAACGATCACTGCGCTGGCAGGCATCGGCGTCGCGCTGGGCCTGCGCTGGTGGCGCCCCGCGTGGTACTGGCTGGCCTTCGGCGCGGTGATCGCCGTGGTGAGGGTCCTGCGCCGGTTCCGGGAGACCATGGAGGGCTGCAACCTGGTCATCCAGCCTGCGGAATGGCGCGTCGCGGTCGCCTACGCCTCGCGTAGCGGTTTGCCGCCGGCGCGTCCGCCCCGGCTGGTGTGGCTGCGTCCGACCCGTACGGGCCTGCGGCTGTGGCTCAAGCTGCGCCCCGGGCAGAGCGTGACGGACTTCCAGGAAGCCGCCGGTCGTCTGCGGCACGCCTTCGAGATGCACGGCGTCTCCGCGCGGGAGGTTCGCCCTGGTGTGGTGCAACTGCGGTGCACCGGGTACGACGTGCTGCGCAGAGTGCAGATGCCGCGCGATGTGGAACGAGCGCTGCTGCGGATACCGGTCGCGCTGCGCGAGGACGGAAGCGTGTACTACCGCGACTTCCGGGCCGCGCCGCACGGCCTGATCGTCGGCGCCAGCGATTCGGGCAAGTCCACCCTGCAACGCCGGATGATCGCAGAGCTGGCGCGTCAGGAGGTCGCGCTGGTCGGCATCGACTGCAAGCGCGTGGAACTCGCTCCGCTGGCACGCCGCTTCTCCGCCATGGCGGAGGATGCCGACACGGCCGCCGGCCTGCTCGAGGCGCTGGTGGAGCGGATGGCCTCGGTCTACGAGGTGATCCGCCGGGAACAGCGCATCAGCGCGGACACCCCCGATGAGGCGATCACCTCGGACATCTGGGGGCTCCCGGACTACCTCCGCCCCGTCCCGATCGTGCTGTTCATCGACGAGGTGGCGGAGCTGCTGCTGGCCACCAAGGCGGACAAGGCACGCCGCGAGCGCATCATCACCGCCCTGGTCCGCCTCGTCCAGCTGGGACGGGCCGCCGGGATCTACGTGGAGATCTGCGGCCAGCGCCTCGGTGCTGACCTCGGGGACGGCGTGACCCTGCTGCGAGCTCAGCTGACCAACCGGATCTCGCACCGGGTGAACGAGGAATCGTCGGCCCGAATGACCTTCGGTGACATCGCGGACGACGCCTTGTCGGCTGTGCTGCGCATCCGCCCGAACCGGCGGGGCACCGCGGTGGCTGGCGACACGTCCGGGCGCTGGCGCGTGATCCGCGCCCCGTACACCTCGCTGCGCCGGGCGGTCAACGTCTGCAACCTCTACGCGGACCTGACCCCCGACCTGCCCGAACTGGCCCTGTACCGGCCGCTGCTGCTGCCCCGGCCCCGGCTCGTGGAGCCCACGGACGTCCTGCTCGGCCGCGAGCACATCGCCTGAGCGACCCCTGCCCCATCGGTCGGCGCGACCGGATCGCGCCAGGTCCCTACCCGCGCCATGCCCGAACACGAAATGAGTGACCGCCATGACCATGTACGCCTCGTTCCACCCGGACGGGCAGACCTACGTCCGCGCGCACACCTACGGCACCGACGACCCGCCGATCCTGGCTCTGGACAATCCTGGCGGCTCCCTGTCCGTCGCGGTGTTCTCCAGCACCCCGGTCGCCGAACACCGCGCGTTCGTCGCGGCCCTGCTCGCCGCAGTGGCGGAGTACGCCACCGCTGTGGACGCCTGGGCCGACGCCCGGGCCGTCTCGCTCACCAAGGCCGCGTGATCGCCGTGTGCGCGCGGTGCGAGGACTTCGAGCGCACGATCCGCCTGATGAACGACCTGGCCCTGTACGCGGTGCTGCCCGGGGCGGATGCGGAGTTCACCGACACCGCCGCGTACGCGCTGGCCGCTTCCCTGCCGTTCGACGCGCCTCCGGTCATCGGTGACGGCCCGGACGAGCCGGGCGCCGGCTGACCCCCGTTGCCGGGGCCGCGCGGCAGGCACACGCCCCGCCCGGTCCCGGCCCCAACCCTTCGAAAGGAGAGAAGCGATGCGGACCGTACTGCGCGCAGACGCCCTGCTGATCCAGGCCGTCATCGCCGGGGCCCTGTCGTTCGCCCACCTGCACGACATCGCGGAAGCCGCCGGACAGGACGGCTGGAAGGCATGGGCCTACCCGATCAGCGTGGACCTGCTGCTCGTCGCGTCTTGGCGACAGCTACGCGTCCTGCGCGACTGCCAGGCACCCACCAAGGCGGCATGGACCTGGTTCCTCGTCGCCCTGACCGCCTCCCTGGGCGCCAACGTCGCCACCGCTGGGCTCCTTGACCTGGAGCACGTGCCCGCGTGGCTGCGCATCCTGGTCGCCGGCTGGCCCGCGTTGGCCTTCCTGGGCGGCACCCTGCTGGCCCACACCCCGCACCCCCGGTCACCCGAGCGCCCTGCGCCGGATGCTGCGTCCGCCGCGGTGGAACCGCCGGAGGTGGCCGTCACCCGAGACGCCCCGGCCGCGCCGCCTGCCGCGCAGCTGCCCCCGCCGGCGCCCGCGCTGCCGGTCCCGGCCGCCCTGCTGGCCCATGCCCGCCGGGTCGCCGACACCCATCGCACGCAGACCGGCACCGAGATCGACACCGACACGCTTCGCGTCCGCCTCGGCGTCCCGCCGGAGATGGCCGCACAGATCACCGACCAGCTCAAAGCCCCGGAAGGAGCGCCCGCGTCATGACCATCGAACTGCCGCTGATCCTGCTGCTCGCACTGATCGGCTACTTCGGCATCAAGCTGATCCGCCCCCCGATGTGGCTGGTCGTCGTGCTGCTCCTGGTCGGCTTCCAGCTCGCCCACAGCTTCCTCGCTCCCGCCATCCAGGACGGCACGCGAGACGGCGTAACCGTGATCGACGACAACCCCGACGACAAGAAGTAGGGAGACCCCTCGCATGCTGCTGCGCCCCAAATACCCGCCCCCGGCCGTGCCCACTGACGCGCTGCCCGTCCGGGCCCGCCACGCCTCCGTGCCGGAGGTCCCTGGCCCCTCGGCGTGCGCGTGCCCGCACGACTCCACCCCGCCCGCCCGCCGCAACACGGTCCAGCTCACCCCGGCCGGCGTCATCGCCGCGGTGGGCGCCGGTACCGCCGTCGTCCTCGTGGTCGGCGCGGTTCTC
>NZ_JBFAXR010000196.1:0-11536 GCF_040680895.1 Streptomyces sp. NPDC051940
GCCCCCCCGCGCCCCCGCCCCCCCCCCCCCCGGCGGGGGGGGGGGGGGGCCCCCCCCCCCGCGGCGGAACCGGACCGCGATCAGGGCCGCCCGGGAGGCCGCCGCGCCGGCCGAAACCGCCGCGCAGGCCAAGCGGACAACGAAGGCAGCGGAAGCGAAGGCAGCGAAGGCGCCGGAGGCCGCCGAAGCCGAGCCGGATGCCCGATGGCCACATCATCCGTCTGCGACCGAACAGCCTCATCCGCGTTCTCCGGCGAAGCCCCGGAGAACACCAGCACGTCACGCGCAGCCAACTGCACACCCGCCCACACCGCCGACTCGGCCAGGGACGCCGACCGGGGCGACTGCGCCACGACGTCCAACGCCCTCTGCACAGCCCGCCGCCGCACCGCCCGGTTGCCGGGAGCCTTCGACAGCAGCCGCAGCACCCGCCCCAGCTCCCGGACGGGCTCGACGAGCACAGCCCGGTCCGAGGCTTCGAGCGTCGTGGCCTCACGCGCCAGCGTGAGACAGCTGTTGCCGAGCAGATCCAGCCGCAGCGCCGCCGCCCGCTCCCGCCGCACGGGCTCCTGCTGCCCCCACCAGGCCGGCGTGTGCTTCGTGGCGGCGATCGTGTCGTCGCGTACCACCCGCAGATCGGCCAGCGCGGCGTACAGCGGCCGCAGCCGCTCCCACAGCCGGGACTCGGGCACGGGATCGGAGGCCTCGAGCGCCTTCGCGGTGGCGGTGAGCACGTCCGCGAGGTCCTCCAGCATGGCCGACTCCGCCCGCCGCAGCAGCGCCAGCGGATGCGCGGGGAAGATCAGCTGGCTGAACGCGAGCGCGACCCCGCCGCCGACCAGGACGTCGAGCACCCGGTCGATGCCCGCCTGCTGCCCGGCCGCGACGGCGATGACCGCGCTGACGCCCGCCTGCGCCCGGGTGACCCGCTGCCCGCCGACGACCATCACGGCGAGGAGCGCGGCGAAGACGGCGACGCCCATGGCCCAGGCGTCGGTCCCGAGGACGGTGAAGGCGAGCTCGCCGATGACCACACCGCCGATGACCCCGAGCACGACCCGCAGCGCGTTCGCGCCCCGCCGCCCGCGCGGGGTGTTGAGGGCGACGAGGGCCGCGATCGGCGCGAAGTACGGCACATGGTGGTCGAGGAGCCGTACCGCGACCCACCAGGCGACGGTGACGGCGAGGGCCTGCTGCAGTACGGGCCACACCCCGTCCTTCAGCCGCTGCCAGGCGTCGTCCCACGCCTCGCGGAGGGCACGCCGCCCCCTCTCCCTGACTCCGGCGGGGGCCGGGGTCGTACGACGGGTCATCTCCCAGTCCGAGACGACCGAGCCGACCGATCCGTCCCGGCCGCCCCGGCCGCACCGTCCATCCCAGCCGCCCCCTCCGTCCCGTCCACCCCGTCCGCCCGACCCGTACGCCCGAACCGCACGGCGAGGGCGGCCCCGATCTCCTCCGCGTCCCGCCCCCGGGTCTCCGGGAGGTAGCGGCTGACGAAGAGGAACGCGAACGCGCAGATCACCGCGAAGATCCAGAAGGTCTCGCCCTGCCCGATGGCGTCGGCCAGCGGCAGGAACGCGAGGCTCACGACGAAGTTGGACACCCAGTTCACGGCGGTCGAGGCGCTGGACCCCTCGGCCCGTACGGCCGGCGGGAAGATCTCCCCGATGAGCGTCCAGAACACGGGCCCGAGCCCGGCCGCGAAGGCGGCGATGTAGACGACCATGAACAGCAGGGTCAGCACCGAGTTCATGTCGACGACGAACGCCAGCCCCAGCATGAAGATCGACACGGTCATCACGGCCAGCGACCACAGCACGAGCGGCCGCCGCCCCGACCGGTCGACCACCCGGATGGCGACCAGGGTCATGGCCAGGTTGATGATGCCGATGAACACCGAGTAGAAGATCGAGTTCGACGCGCTCAGCCCGGTCCCCTCGATGATCGTCGGGGCGTAGTAGATGATCGTGTTGATGCCGCCGAACTGCTGCACCGCGGCCAGCGTGAGGCCGAGGATCAGCGCCGGCCGTACGTCGGGCGCGAGCAGGCGCCGGGTCCGCTGCCCGGAGGCGAGCGTCTGCCGCTCCCGTTCGGCGCGCTCCTCCGCGAGGCGCTGCCGGGTCCGCTCGACGAGCCGGTCGGCCGTCGCGTCGTCGGTCACCGACGCGATCCACCGGTGCGCCACCTCGGGCCGCCCGTGGGCGATCAGCCACTGCGGCGACTCGGGCAGCAGCCACAGCGTCGCCGCCACCATGAGCAGCGCGGGGACGGCGCCGACGGCGAACATCGCGCGCCACGCCTCGGCACTGGAGAAGACCAGGTTGACGAGGTACGCGACGAGGATGCCGGCAGTGATCATCAGCTGGTTCAGGGTCAGCAGCCGGCCGCGGATCGCCGTCGGGGAGATCTCCGACAGGTACACGGGCACGATCGCCGAGGCCGCTCCGACGGCCAGCCCCAGCACCACGCGCCCGGCGAGGAGCATCGGGTAGCCGGTCGCGGCGGACACCACGACCGTACCGAGGACGAAGACCGCGCCGATGAGACCGAGGATGCGGCGCCGTCCGATGCCGTCGGCGATCCGGCCCGCCAGCGTGGCGCCGACCATGGCGCCGATGAGCAGGACGCTGACGACGCTGCCCTGCTCGAAGGAGTTCAGGTCGAAGTCGTGCTTGACGTAGAGGAGGGCTCCGGAGACGACGCCGGTGTCGAAGCCGAACAGGAAGCCGCCGAGGGCGATGGCGAACGCCCAGAGCCTGATCCGGCGCAGTCCCGCCGGCGGGATCTCGGTCAGCGGGCCCTGTGTGCCCGGTTCCGCGGAAAAACCCTGAGCCATGCCGGCCCTCGCTCCCGAAGTCGGTGGTTGGGCCCATCGTCGCTGGCCGGAGCGGGGTACGGAGGTTCTCGTACGGCCACCCGGGTGACGGACGGTGACGGCCGGACCACCGGATGTGCGCCGGACCGGGGCGTGCGCGACAGTGGGGACCGCCCCGCGCCGCGCCCCTCCGCGGCCCGGAAACCGACGGCCCCCGGCGCGCCCGCGCTCCCCGGCGGACAGGAGACCGACGTGACCACGGCCGTGCCACGGGCGGACGCGATGGTCCTCTTCGGCATCACCGGCGACCTCGCCGGGAAGATGCTGCTGCCCGCCCTCTACCAGCTCAGCCGCAAGGGCCGGCTGACCGGGCCCGTGTACGGCGCGGGCCGCAGCGACTGGAGCGGGGAGCGCCTGCGCGCACACGCCCGCGCATGCGTCGCCGCGGCGGGAACCGTCGACGAGGACGCCTTCGCGGCGTTCGCCGGGCTGCTGCACTACGCGCGGGTCGACTACGACGACGCCGCCACCTTCGACGCCCTTGCCGCCCGTACCCGCGGGCTCGGCTATCTGGCCCACTACGTGGCGGTGCCGCCGTCCGCGTACGCGGTGATCGCCCGGCGGCTGGCCCGGGCGGGGCTGGCGGACGACGCCCGGCTGGTGGTGGAGAAGCCCTTCGGCTCCGACCTGGCGTCGGCGCGCACCCTGCAGACCGAGCTGACCAGGTACTTTCCCGAGGAGCGGCTGCGGCGGGTGGACCACTTCCTCGGCAAGGACGTGGTGGAGGGACTGCCGACGTGGCGCTGCGCGAACACCCTGATGCAGGCGGTCCTGGACCGCCGCCACGTACGCGGCGTGCAGCTGACGCTGGCCGAGGACTTCGGCGTGGCCGACCGGGGCGGCTTCTACGACGCCACGGGCTGCGTCCGCGACGTGGTGCAGAACCATCTGCTGCAGACCCTCGCCTCCTTCGTGATGGAGCCGCCGCGCGGCACCTCGGCGGCCGACAGCCTCGACGAGCGGGTGCGGGCGCTGCGGGCGATCCGCACGGTCCGGCCGCAGGAGTGCGTACGCGGCCAGTACGCGGGCTACCAGGACACCGAGGGCGTGCGGGCCGGCTCGACGACGGAGACGTACGCCACGCTGCGTACCGGGGTCGACACGGAGCGCTGGGACGGCGTCCCCTTCACGATCCGCTCCGGCAAGGCGCTGCCCGTCACCTCCACGGAGATCGTGGTGGAGCTGCGCGCCCCGGCCCCGGCCGGGTACCGCGCGGCGGCCGACGGCGCGCCGAACCTGGTCCGACTGCGGCTGAACCCCCGCTCGGGGGCGTCCTTCGATCTGCTGGCCCAGCACGCGGACGAGCCGTACCGGCTGGACCGCATCCGGGCGGCCACGGACTTCCCGCACCTCACGGGCGGCGACCCGGCGGCGTACGAGCACGTCCTGGACGACACCATGACGGGCGATCCCCGGCGCTTCTGCTCGATGGGCATGACCGAGGAGTGCTGGCGCGTGGTCGGCGACGTCCTCGACCCGCCGGACACCCCGCTCGGCTACACCCCCGGCACCTGGGGTCCGGCGGCGGCGGAGCGGCTGACGACGGGCCGCTGGTTCCCGCTGGAGGGCGGCTGAGCGGCCGGCGCGCCGGGCTCCGGGACCCCCTCCCCGGACACACGGCCTGACCAGGCAATATGCCCTGGTTCAGGACCATGGTCCCGAACCTTCGCCTCTACGCCAAAGGGGGCATGGCGGGACAAAGGCCCTGGTCAGGACACGACGGAAGCCCGTGGTTGCGGGCCCGCCGAATCGGGAGAGTGGATGTTGTGCCCAGGGAGCACACCGCAGCAGCGGGAAGCCCCCCACGGCACGGGTCCTGTCACCGAACAAAGGTCACTACGTGTTCACCTCCGCCCTTCGCAAGTCCCGCACCGCCCGTATCGCCGGTACCGCCGCCGTTCTCGGCGCCGCAGGGTTCGTGATGCTGGGTACCGCAGGCAGCGCCTCGGCGGCCCCGGCCGTTCCCTCCTCCTGGAACTCGCTCGCCCAGTGCGAGGCCTCCGGCAACTGGAACGCGAACACCGGTAACGGTTTCTACGGTGGTCTGCAGTTCACCCAGCAGACCTGGAACGCCTTCGGCGGCCAGAAGCACGCGCCGCGCGCCGACATGGCGACGCCGGCCGAGCAGGTCAACATCGCCAAGAAGGTCCTGGCCGAGCAGGGCATCGGCGCCTGGCCGGTCTGCGGCCCGAAGTCGCTCGCCTGAGCCACGCCGCCTCCTTCAGCGCGCACACACTCCGCCGCCCGGCCGGTCCCCCGAGGACCGGCCGGGCGGCGTTCGTGCGTGCGGGGGCATCGCGCTCTCCGGCCGTCCGCGGGGCCTCAGAGGCCCGTGGAGGTCACGACCACGGCCTCGCCGGCGGCCAGGGTGAGGGTGGTACGGCCGCCCTCGGCGCGGACGACCGACGGCCGGAACCCCGGCCAGGTCCCGTCGGCCGCGACCTCCCGCCCGTCGATGCGCACCCGCGGCGCGTCGAGGGCGCGTACGCCGTCGGGGTCGTACGGGGTCATCCGGTCGACGGCCGCCGCCGGGGCTCGCACCGGCACGGTGACGGTCACCGGGTGGTCGGACTTGTTGATGACGAACACCCGCCGGGCGCCGTCCTCCGTCTCCACCTGCCACGCCTCGGCGGCCCGGGCGCCGTCGGTGCCGACCTCCGCCGGACGCAGGCCGGTGGTGTCCTGGGCGAAGCGCGCGAAGAGCAGGAGAGCGTAGTAGACGGGGGCCGCGGTGGGCGCGCCCATGGCGTCGGTGGGGTCGTAGCGGACCGCGTTGTAGTAGGCGTTGCCCTCCTCGGGGTGGAAGAAGGCGCGGACCTCGGCGTTGTGGAAGTTCACGCCCTGCGCCCCTGTGGCGCAGTCCGCGTTGGCGCCCGGCCGGTCGGGCGGCTGCGGGCACGCGGTGTGGAACATCGCCGACAGGGCGTAGGCGGCGGCCGCCGCCACGTTGCTCACACCGTCGGCGCCGCGTCCGGCGGCGGTGTTCGTCTCCTCCAGCCGGTAGCCGAGGCCGCGCGCGGCTGCCTGTGCGGTGTGCGCGTACACCTCGTAGTCGAGGCTTGCCAGATGCTCGTCGGAGAGCAGGGCGGTGGTGCTCGGGCAGCGGTAGGGCTTGCCGGTGCAGGTGCGGGCCAATGGATAGAAGTGGTCCGAGGCGTACGCCCCGAAGGCGCCGGTGCGGGGTTCCGCCAGCGGGGCCGCGGTGTCCAGGATCCGCGGCCAGCCGTGGAACCAGCGGGTGGCCGCGGTCGGGTCGGCCAAGGTGGTCCAGGGGAGGATGTCCTCGCTGGTGTTGGGGGCGATGACGGGGAAGGGGCCGGTGACGGAGGGATCGCCGTAGGCGGCGAGGTCGGTGAGGTAGCGGTCGACATCGGTGCGGTACGACAGGTCGGGCTCGTTGCCCAGCTCGATGCCCGCGACGAGCCGGGCCGCCGTGCCGGGGAAGGCCGGCGCGACCCCCTGGCTGACGAAGTCCCTGGCGTGCGCGGGGCCCACCCAGGGCCGGGTGTCGCTCGGCGGCGACATCGCGGTGCCCAGGACAGCGCCCCAGCGCGGTTTCCCGCGGTCGTCCCCGTCTCCGGCCGCGTCGAGGGTGGCGCGGAGGTAGCCGAGGTCCTCGGGCGTGATGACGCTGTCGGTGTTGCCCGCGGTGGCGTCGAAGGGCATCTGGTCCTGGGAGGAGCCGCCGATGCGGAGGATGCCGGTGCGGAGGTTGCGCAGCAGGTTGACGAAGGCGGGGCGGGCGTCGGGGTTCATATAGCGCTCGACGAGCGACCATTCGACGCTGAGCCCGACGAAGTGGTCCGGTATACGGCCGCCGGCGGCGGCGGTCGCCGGTGCGGGGCCGGCCGCGGTGGCCGGGTCCCCCGCGGGGGCGCCGGGCGCGGGATCGGCGTGGGCAGGGGGAAGGCCGGCAGCGGCCGCGGCCAGGACGAGCGCGCTGACGAGCACGGATACCCGGCGTTTCATGGCACTCCCTCCGAGTCATGTATATGAACTCGAATCAGGCTTCCGAACAGTTGCCAGACTGTAGGGACGGTCGCGGCAGGGGTCAACCCCCCACGCACCCAACGCCGGAGCAGCCGACAGCGCCCGGCCCGCCGGACGCCCGGGCGGCGAAGGGTGAGCGGCCCGGACGCCGTACAGTCACCGCATGGCCGACGTCGTTCGCAAGCCGACAATCGTCGACGTGGCCCGCGCAGCCCGCGTGTCGACGGCAACCGTCTCCCGCGTACTCAACGGCCGCCGGGTCACCGACCCGGAACTGGTGCGCCGTGTACAGCAGGCCGCCGAGCAGCTCCGCTACCGCCCCAGCGGCACCGCCCGCAGCCTCAAGGCAGGCGTCACCCGGCTGGTGGGCGTCGTCGTGCCGGACCTGGCCAACCCGTCGTTCTCGGAACTGCTGCGCGGCCTGGCCGACGCCGCGGGCGGGTACGGCCACCGGCTCCTCGTCGCCGACTCCAAGGAACGCCAGGACGAGGAGCGCACGCTGATCCACGAACTCGCGCCCCGCTGCGACGGCCTGGTGCTCTGCTCCCCCCGGCTGCCGCTGGAGGACCTCGCGCGCCTCACGGCGGGGCCGTTGGTCTGCACGAACCGCGACGTCGGCGGTTTGTCCATCAGCTCGGCCGGCGTGGATTCGTACGCCGGTATGACCGAGGTCGTACGGCATCTCGCCGCCCTCGGCCACCGGCACCTCGGCTATCTCGCGGGCCCGCCGACCTCGTGGTCGGACGCGGAGCGCCAGCGGGCCCTCGGCGACGCCGCGGCGGCGCTGCGGCTGCGGGTGACCGTCGCACGGGCGGGGTCCACCAGTGAGGACGGTCATGCGGCGCTGCCGGAGCTGCTCGCCGCCGGGGTCAGCGCGGTGGTCGCGTTCAACGACCTGGTGGCCATCGGTGGTCTCGCCCGGCTGCGCGAGCGGGGACTCACCGTGCCCGGCGACGTCTCGCTGACCGGCTTCGACGACATCCCGGTGGCGCAGTTCCTCGACCCGCCGCTGACCACGGTCCGGCTGCCGAACGAGGAGGTCGGCAGGCAGGCGTGGGCGCTCCTGCGGGAGCAGCTGCGGCAGTCGGGGCGGCACGGGGCGGTGCGGCTGGCCGCGCGGCTCGTGGCAAGGGCCTCCACGGGTACGGCCCCCGGGGGCCGGTGACCCCCCGCTTTCCGTCGCCTTCCGCTGCGGGGGCTGCGCCCCCGGACCCCCGCGTCGGCGCTGCGCGCCTCGTCCTCAAACGCCGGACGGGCTGGGATCGGGTCCCTCGCCCCTACGCCTGGTCACCGCCGCGCCGCGGCTGTCGGGCTCCGTCGGTGCGTGCGACCGCACGGCGGAGAGGGACTCGACGCGGAGCGTCGGCCGCCGACGGCATCGCGGATGGGGATGTAACCCCCTGCTCGAACCGGGCGCAGCGGAGTGGAGAGCTCGGGGAGCGCGTGCCGGACGGCGCCCACCCCGGCAAGGTCCGAAGGACGGGCCCTCGCCCGCCGGAGGCCCGACGCCCAACTGACCGATCCTGTCGGAGGCATTGACAAGCCTGCCGCGGGGGCTGCAGTGTGCACGGCTTGAGAAATCGTTTACTGGAATCCGCCGCATCCAGGAGGCCACCCATGCGCACCCGCACCGCACCGGTACCGCGTGTCAGGGCCGCGGCCCTCGTCACCGTCGCCGCGCTCCTCGTCGGCGCCGGCGGCACCGCGTCCGCCGACGACGTCCGGGCTCAGAGCGCGTTCACCGTCGACCTCTCCGGATCACCTTCCGGTCCCGTGCTCGACACCGGCATGCAGGGCTTCTCCGTCGAGTCGGCCGACTTCGCGCACGGCTATCTGACCGCGGACCTGCTCGCCGAACGGCTGAAGACCCTCGGCCCGCACGGCGTACTGCGGCTCGGGGGCTACTCGATGGACCTCGTCTGGCCCGCCTTCGGCGCGTACGAGGACGCCCCGCCGCCCGCGCAGGCGATCGGCGGCACCGTGGACCAGGGCGATCTGGACCGGCTGAAGGAGCTGCTCGACGCGACCGGCTGGAAGGTCACGCTCGGGCTGCCGCTGAAGTCCCTGCTGGACCCGGCCCAGTTGAAGAACCCGCTGCGCGACCCCGCACCGCAGGTGACGATGGACCAGGTCATGGCCGAGGTGAAGGCGGCGCACGCCACGCTCGGGGACGATCTGCTCTCGCTCGAGGTGGGCAACGAGTACGACAACGTCACCACGCTCACCCCGGCCCAGATGTGGGACACCGTCAAGCGCTACCAGGACGCCGTGGACGCCGCCGTGCCGCAGGCCCGGCTGAGGATGAACGGCCCGTCGGCCAACACCGCGGTCACCAACTCCGTGATCGACGGCTTCGCGAACGCCGCGCTGGCCGACGGCGCGGACGCCCCGAAGCGCACCCTCGAGGAGATGTCCTCGCATCTCTACGCGGGCAGCCACTGCGGCACCAGCACGCTGACGATGCCGCAGCTGCTGTCCCCCGCGACCTACACCCGGGCCCGTACCAAGCTCGCGGGTATCAGGGCTGTCGGCGACCGGCTGCACGGCTCGGTGCCGATGACCCTCAACGAGTCCAACAGCGCGTCGTGCAGCGGCCAGCCGGGGGTCAGCGACGCGTACGGATCCTCGCTGTGGGCGCTGGACTACGCGCTGCAGACCGCGCGGAGCGGGGCCGTCACCCGGCTGCAGTTCCACACCAACACCGCGGCGGTCTGCGGCGACTTCAAGGCCCGTGACTCGGCCGAGTACCCCGTCTCCTACCGCTACTACGGCGCCTTCTGCGCCGCCGACCAGGCACAGCTCGACGCCCGCGGGCTGTCGGCCACACCGCTGTACTACGGCCTGTGGGCCTTCCGCCAGCTCCCCCGGGGCCGCTTCGTGGACCTCGGCCTGCCGGACGGGACCCTGGACCGGCTGCGCGCGTACGCCGTGGTGGACGAGGACGGCGTACACCATGTGGTGCTGATCAACATCCAGGACCCCGCCTCGCCGGACGCCACCGACGACACCGTCACGCTCACCCTCCCCCAGGGCTTCCCCGGCGGCCGGAGCGTACGGCTGGCCTCCTCCGCCGCCGCCGGTCTGTCCTCGCTGGACGCCTCCGCCATCACCCTCGGCGGCGCCTCGGTGAACCCGGCGGGCATCCCGGACCACGCCCCGCGGAGCACGCCCGTCGCGGCGGGGGCGCCGGTGACGGTCGCGCCCGGGACGACGCAGATCATCACGCTGGCGGGCTGATCGACGCGGGCGGGTGCTCGCCTTCGCTGCGCGCGGGCGAGCACCCGTTCGGCCTTCCCGGTCCGCTGGGAACGCCGAACGGGCGCTCCTCGTTCCCGTGTTGAGCACCCGTTGCCCGCCCGCGACGCCTCTCCCGGATCCGGCCGCCATGTTCCGTCCCCGAGCCCTCCCAGCCGTACTCGCCGCTCTGCTCGCCGTACTCCTGGCATGCACCCCCGCCGCGAACCCTCCCGGGGCCGAGCCCCACTCCCCCTCGCGGTCCGCCACCGAGCGGCCGCCGCCGGACCGGTCCCCCTCCCCCGCGCCGAAACCCCCGTCCGGCCCGCGCGAGGCCCGGCTGACGATCTCCGCGATCGGCGTCCGCGACCTGCGCGTCGTCCCCTACCGCGGGACGACGGACGACCGGGCGGGCACCCGGATCCAGAACCGCGGTGTCGCCGCCAGTCCGTACGGGCCGCGGGGCGGGGTGGGGCCGGGTGACGTCGGCAACTACCTGATCACCGCCCACCGGCTCTCCGCGGGCGGCCCCCTGCGCGATCTGCCGGACCTGGCACCCGGCGCCGAGGTGCTGATCACCGCGGGCCGCACGGTCTACGCGTACGAGATCACCGCCACCCGCAGGACGTCGTTCCGCTCCCCCGCCTCCCTCGCCGGGCAGCGCGCCGCCGTACCGGGCGCCCCGGGGCGCACCGCCACCCGGCCGATGATCACCCTCTCCACCTGCCTGACCCCGGAGGACAACGCCGCCGGCAACTTCTGGCGCGACGCGAACGGCAACCCCGAGCACCGCGTCGACAAGATCGGAGTCCTCACCGGCGTCCGCGGGCTCCGACAGCCCGGGGACGCACCGTAACCTCCCCGCCACTTCACAACTCCCCCGTCCGGGAGCATTTTCGAAGGGTTCGCGCCCGACCCCCCGCCCGCCGGCCGGCCAGACCGGCGGTTCGTGCGCGGGCACCCCCAACCAGTCCACCGACGGCGAAGGAGCCGTGGAGGAGGCGGTGCAGGTGCGTAGAAGATCTCCTGTAGTGCGCGGAAGACGGCGTGTCTGGCACAGAAGATCTCGTGCGACCAGTTCGGCGGCGGTCCTGGCGACCGCCGCACTCGTGCTCACGGGCGGGCCCGTCGACACGGCGGCCCCCGCGCAGGGCGGCGCCCCGGGAGCAGTGCAGGTCCTCGGGGAGGAGCACGGCCCCGGCGACAGGGACAACCGCAAGGGCGTCCTCGCCCCGACCGCCGAGCAGCGGGACGCGGCGGGCGACGCCGGGGCGCGGGCGCGGTGGAACGCGCTCGGCACCCCCGCCGCGCTGGTCGCGGCGAAGGGCCCGCTGGCCGGCGGGCTGCCCGCCGAGCCCGTCGCGGCGGCCCGGGCGTGGCTGGCGGGGCCCCGCGCCGTCGGGGGGGTGGGGGGCCGCGCCGCGGCCCCCCGCG
>NZ_JBFAXR010000197.1:0-11174 GCF_040680895.1 Streptomyces sp. NPDC051940
ACCACCCCCCCCCCCCCCCCCCGCCCGGGGGGCGGGGGGCGGGGCGCCCCCCCCCCCCCCCAAAGCCCCACGCACCGGCGCCCGACACCAGCACCCGCACCCGCACCCTCCACCGACCGCCACCCCCAGCATCGCGACCCGGTGCCCGCGCCCTGCACCGAACTGTCACGCGCACCACGGCGCCACCCGCGCCCGCGCCCTACGCCGACCGCCACGCCAGCACTCGCCACCCGACGCCCACCACCCCCGCACCGAGCACCCTCGTCCTCAGCCCCCAGCCCCGCACCCCCTCCCTCCACCCGGCGCGGCAACAGAGGCGCGCCGACCGCTGCGCACCGAGCCCCCTCCCCCACCCCCAGCCCCCCGTGATCTCATGACCCCATGACCACCCCCATCACAACCTGGTCCCTCGAGCAGACCTCCCCCGCCGACCTCTCCCCCGCGCGCCTGCCCAAGAGCGCTACGGGCGGGGAGCTGGTGATCACGCGGGCCGGGGTCCCCTCTCCCGAGTTCAGCCGGTTCTTCTACGGCGCCGTCGGGGGTGGGCACGAGTGGACCGATCGGCTCGTGTGGACCGACGAGCAGTGGCGGGCCTACGTCGAGAAGCCCGGGGTCGAGACCTGGGTGGCCTATCTGCGCGGCACCCCCGCCGGGTACATCGAGCTCGAGGCCCAGGCCGACGGCGTCGTGGAGATCGCGTACTTCGGGCTGCTGGCGGCCTTCCAGGGGCAGGGCATCGGCGGCCACCTCCTCTCCGAGGGCACAGCCCGCGCCTGGGATCTCGCCACGCGGTGGGAGGGGCGCGAGGCCACGCGGCGGGTCTGGGTGCACACCTGCACCAAGGACGGACCGCACGCCCTGGCCAACTACGAGAAGCGCGGGTTCCGCGTCTTCACCGTGAAGACGGACGAGGAGTGACCCCATGACCCACGACCCGTCCGACACGACGCCCGGACTGCCCGCTCCCCCCGGACTGCCCACTCCCCCCGCACCGCCCGACCTCCCCACCCTCGTCGACCGCCTCCTCCACGGCCCCCGACCCCTCCCCATCGTCACCGCCGGCGACCCCGTGCTGCGCCGGACCGCCATCCCGTACGACGGGCAGCTCGGCGACGCCCGCCTGGCCGAGCTGCTCGCCGCCATGCGCGAGACGATGCACGCCGCTCCCGGCGTCGGCCTCGCCGCCCCGCAGGTCGGCGTACCGCTCCGGATCGCCGTGCTGGAGGACCCCGCGGCGGTCGACGCCGAGGTGGCCGAGGCCCGCGGCCGCGTGCCCCTGCCCTACCGGGTGCTGGTCAACCCGTCGTACGAGCCCGCGGGCCCGGCCCGGGCCGCCTTCTACGAGGGATGCCTCAGCGTGCCCGGTTGGCAGGCCGTCGTGGCGCGTTACGACCGCGTGCGGCTGCGCGGCCAGGACGAGACGGGCCGTGAGCTGGACGAGGAGGTGGCCGGCTGGCCCGCGCGCATCGTCCAGCACGAGACGGACCACCTCCACGGCACGCTGTACCTCGACCACGCCGAGCCGCGCTCCCTCTCCTCCGCGCAGCACCTCGCGGACCGCTGGTCGCAGCCGACCCCCGCGCTCGCCGCCGAGGCACTGGGTTTCCGCCTGCCCACGTAAGCCCCGGCCACGACCGCACGACGGTCACGGCGGCGACGACGTCCGCGACGGTCACGACCCACCCAGCCCGTGAGACTCGGCGACCACGAAAGCCGTGACCCATGCCACACGCGTCCGCATATCGAGATCCCCAGGTCCACATGCTGGATAACGATGGACGCCCCCACCGTCACCGTGCCACGCTTCCCCCATGTCTGAAGCTGGAGTCGCCCTGGTGAGTCGACGGCACGTCGACCTCGGCCGCATGTCCAGCGCCATCTGTCCGGCGTGCTGACAGTCCCAGCAAAGCCCAGCACGACCGTCTGACCCCCGGTCCGCGCCGTCCCCGCCGTTGCGGACCGCGCGCGCAGCAGTTCCCCCACTCCCGCGCCCTGCCACAGGTATATCCGCAGGTCGGCGCACACGCGCACCCAACGCACCCCCACCCGCAGCGCACCCGCAGCGCACCCGCACCCACCCGCCTCCCGAAGGAACCGCACCATGGCCTCCACCCCGCCACGCCCCGCGCGTCCCGAGCGCCCCGCGCGCTCCGAGCGCGCCGCGCGCTCCGACGCGTCACGGGCCGCCGCCCCGGCGCGCCGCAAGGCCGGCCGCCATCGCGGTGAGGGGCAGTGGGCCGCCGGGCACTTCACACCGCTCAACGCCAACGAGCAGTTCAAGAAGGACGACGACGGTCTCAATGTGCGGACACGTATTGAGACGATCTACTCCAAGCGCGGTTTCGACTCCATCGACCCCAACGACCTGCGCGGACGCATGCGCTGGTGGGGCCTGTACACCCAGCGCAAGCCCGGTATCGACGGCGGGAAGACGGCCGTCCTCGAGCCGCACGAGCTGGACGACGAGTACTTCATGCTCCGCGTCCGCATCGACGGCGGCCGGCTGAGCGTCGCCCAGCTGCGTACGATCGCCGAGGTCTCCCAGGAGTTCGCCCGCGGCACCGCGGACATCACCGACCGGCAGAACATCCAGCTGCACTGGGTCCGCATCGAGGACGTACCGGAGATCTGGCGAAGGCTGGAGGGCGTCGGGCTGAGCACGACGGAGGCCTGCGGTGACACCCCCCGCGTGATCCTCGGTTCGCCCGTCGCCGGGATCGCCGCCGACGAGATCATCGACGGCACCCCCGCGATCGACGAGGCCCACCGCCGTATCGTCGGCAACCCGGCCTTCTCCAACCTCCCCCGCAAGTTCAAGTCCGCGATCTCCGGCTCCCCGCAGCTCGACGTGGCGCACGAGATCAACGATGTGTCGTTCGTCGGCGTCCGGCACCCCGAGCGCGGTCCCGGCTTCGACGTGTGGGTCGGCGGCGGGCTCTCCACCAACCCCCGCCTCGGCGAGCGGCTCGGCGCCTGGGTGCCGCTGGAGGAGGTCGCCGACGTCTTCGAGGGCGTCGTGTCGATCTTCCGGGACTACGGCTACCGGCGGCTGCGCAACCGCGCCCGGCTGAAGTTCCTCCTCGCCGACTGGGGCGCGGAGAAGTTCCGCCAGGTGCTGGAGGACGAGTACCTGCTGCGCAGGCTGGTCGACGGACCCGCCCCCGAACTCCCCGCCGACCAGTGGCGCGACCACATCGGCGTACACCGCCAGAAGGACGGCCGCTTCTACGTCGGCTTCGCGCCGCGCGTCGGCCGGGTGGACGGCGCGACGCTCGCCAAGATCGCCGATCTGGCGGCCGACTTCGGCTCGGACCGGATCCGGACCACCGTCCAGCAGAAGATGCTGATCCTCGACGTCGAGGAGGACCGGGTCGCCGCGCTCAGCGACGCGCTCGCCTCCCTCGGGCTGCAGGTCGAGGCGTCCCCCTTCCAGCGGGGCACGATGGCCTGCACGGGCATCGAGTTCTGCAAGCTGGCCATCGTGGAGACCAAGGGCCGCGGCTCCACGCTCATCGAGGAACTCGAGCGCCGGCTGCCGGACTTCGAGGAGCCGGTCACCATCAACATCAACGGCTGCCCCAACTCCTGCGCCCGTATCCAGGTCGCGGACATCGGTCTCAAGGGGCAGCTGGTCACCGACGCGGACGGCAACCAGGTCGAGGGCTACCAGGTGCACCTCGGCGGCTCGCTGGGCCTGGAGCCCGGCTTCGGCCGCAAGGTGCGCGGCCTGAAGGTGACCGCCGCCGAGCTGCCGGACTACGTGGAGCGCGTGCTGCGCCGCTTCGAGGCGGGCCGCACGGACGGCGAGCGGTTCGCGGCGTGGGCGGCGCGGGCCGGCGAGGAGGAGCTGTCGTGAGTGAGCGTGCGGCGCCCTACTACTGCCCGTACTGCGGCGACGAGGACTTGCGGCCCTCCGAGGCGGGCCACGGCGCGTGGGAATGCGGGGCGTGCAACCGCGCTTTCAAGCTCTCGTTCCTCGGGCTGCTCGCCCGGGGCGTGAGGAAGGGGGCCGACGATCATGACTGAGAACTACGAGGAGCTGGCCGCACAGGCGGGCAGGGACCTGGAGGACGCGAGCGCGCTGGAGATCCTCCAGTGGGCCGCGAACACCTTCGGCAAGCGCTTCTGCGTGACCTCCTCCATGGAGGACGCCGTCGTCGCGCACCTCGCCTCGCGCGCCCTGCCGGGCGTGGACGTGGTGTTCCTGGACACCGGCTACCACTTCCCCGAGACCATCGGCACCCGCGACGCGGTCGCCGCCGTGATGGACGTCAACGTCATCACGCTGACCCCGAAGCAGACCGTCGCCGAACAGGACGCGCAGTACGGGCCGAAGCTCCACGACCGCGACGCCGACCTGTGCTGCGCCCTGCGCAAGGTCGAGCCGCTGGAGCGGGGGCTCACGGCGTACGACGCGTGGGCGACGGGCCTGCGCCGCGACGAGTCGCCGACCCGGGCCGGCACGCCCGTCGTCAGCTGGGACGCGCGGCGGCGGAAGGTGAAGATCGCGCCGATCGCCCGGTGGACGCAGGAGGACGTCGAGGCGTACGTGGCGGAGCAGAGCGTGCTGACGAACCCGCTGCTGACGGACGGATACGCCTCGGTGGGCTGCGCGCCGTGCACGCGCCGGGTGCTGGAGGGCGAGGACGCGCGGGCCGGCCGGTGGGCCGGGCTGGCCAAGACGGAATGCGGGATCCACACATGAGCGCTACGACGGACCGGGGAGCCCGGACGGCCCAAGGCCCCACCACCACCCAAGGCGCAACCATCTGGCTCACCGGCCTCCCCAGCGCCGGCAAGACAACGATCGCCCGCGCCCTCGCCGACCGCCTCCGCGCAGACGGCCACCGCGTCGAGGTGCTCGACGGCGACGAGATCCGCGAGTTCCTCTCCGCCGGCCTCGGCTTCACCCGCACCGACCGGCACACCAACGTCCAGCGCATCGGCTTCGTCGCCGAACTCCTCGCCTCCCATGGCGTGAAGGCCCTCGTGCCGGTCATCGCCCCGTACGCCGACAGCCGCGAAACCGTCCGCAAACGGCACCAGGGCGAGGGCACGGCGTACCTCGAGGTGCATGTGGCGACGCCCGTGGAGGTGTGCTCCGTACGCGACGTGAAGGGGCTGTACGCCAAGCAGGCGTCGGGCGAGCTCTCCGGGCTGACCGGCGTCGACGACCCGTACGAGGCCCCCGAGGACCCGGACCTGCGGATCCACGCGCACGAGCAGAGCGTCGAGGAGTCCGTGGCCGCGCTGTACGACCTGCTGACCGAGAGGGGACTGGCGTGACCACCGCGACCACTGTCGACGAGGGGCTGGACAACCCGTACGCCCTCACCCACCTCGACGCCCTGGAGTCGGAGGCGGTGCACATCTTCCGCGAGGTGGCGGGGGAGTTCGAGCGGCCGGTGATCCTCTTCTCCGGCGGCAAGGACTCCATCGTCATGCTGCACCTGGCGCTGAAGGCGTTCGCGCCCGCGCCGCTGCCCTTCCCGCTGCTGCACGTCGACACCGGGCACAACTTCCCCGAGGTGCTCGAGTACCGCGACCGCACCGTCGCCGCGTACGGGCTGCGCCTGCACGTGGCGAGCGTGCAGGACTACATCGACCGCGGCGAGCTGCGCGAACGCCCCGACGGCACCCGCAACCCGCTGCAGACGGTGCCGCTGACGGACACCATCCGAGCCGAGCGCTTCGACGCCGTCTTCGGCGGCGGACGCCGCGACGAGGAGAAGGCGCGGGCGAAGGAGCGGGTGTTCAGCCTCCGCGACGAGTTCTCCGCCTGGGATCCGCGGCGCCAGCGCCCCGAGCTGTGGCAGCTGTACAACGGGCGGCACGCGCCCGGCGAGCACGTCCGCGTCTTCCCGCTGTCGAACTGGACCGAGCTGGACGTGTGGCAGTACATCGCTCGCGAGGGCATCGAACTACCGGAGATCTACTTCGCGCACGAGCGGGACGTCTTCAAGCGCTCCGGCATGTGGCTGACCGCCGGCGAGTGGGGCGGTCCGCGCGAGGACGAGCCGGTCGAGCGGCGGCTGGTGCGCTACCGCACCGTCGGCGACATGTCCTGCACCGGGGCCGTCGACTCCGACGCCACCGGTCTCGACGCCGTGATCGCCGAGATCGCCGCGTCCCGCCTCACCGAGCGGGGCGCGACACGCGCCGACGACAAGCTGTCGGAGGCCGCCATGGAGGACCGCAAGCGCGAGGGGTACTTCTGATGACGTCCACGACCGAGCGGCTCGACGAGTTGGCGGCGACGACGCTGCTGCGGTTCGCCACCGCCGGCTCCGTCGACGACGGCAAGTCGACACTGGTGGGCCGGCTGCTGCACGACTCCAAGTCGGTGCTGGCCGACCAGCTGGAGGCCGTGTCGCTGGCGTCGAAGAACCGCGGCCAGGACACCCCGGACCTGGCGCTGCTCACCGACGGCCTGCGGGCGGAGCGGGAGCAGGGCATCACCATCGACGTGGCCTACCGCTACTTCGCCACCCCGCGGCGGCGGTTCATCCTCGCCGACACCCCGGGCCATGTGCAGTACACCCGCAACATGGTCACCGGCGCGTCGACAGCGGAGCTCGCGATCATCCTGGTGGACGCCCGGCACGGCGTCGTCGAGCAGACCCGGCGGCACGCGGCCGTGGCCGCGCTGCTGCGCGTACCGCACGTCGTCCTCGCCGTGAACAAGATGGACCTCGCCGGTTACGCCGAACCCGTCTACGCGAAGATCGCCGACGAGTTCACGTCGTACGCCACGGGCCTGGGCGTCGAGGAGGTCACCGCGATCCCGATCTCGGCCCTCAACGGCGACAACGTGGTCGAGGCGTCCGCGCACATGGACTGGTACGGCGGCCCGACGGTGCTGGAACACCTGGAGACCGTCCCCGTCAGCCACGACCTCACCGGCTGCCCGGCGCGCTTCCCCGTGCAGTACGTCATCCGGCCGCAGACCGCCGAGCACCCCGACTACCGCGGCTACGCCGGGCAGATCGCGTCCGGGATGCTGCGCGTCGGCGATCCGGTGACCGTGCTGCCGTCCGGGCTGACCTCGACGATCGCGGGCATCGACGCGCTGGGCCATGACGTCGACGTGGCCTGGGCGCCTCAGTCGGTGACGCTGCGGCTCACGGACGACGTGGACGTCTCACGCGGCGACCTCATCGCCCCCACCGCCTCCGCGCCCGCGGTGACCCAGGACATCGAGGCGACCGTCTGCCACGTCGCGGACCGGCCGCTGACCGTGGGCGCCCGGGTGCTGGTCAAGCACGGGACGCGGACGGTGAAGGCCCTCGTGAAGGACATCCCGTCGCGGCTGACGCTCGACGACCTGTCGCAGCACAGGGCGCCGGGTTCCCTGGCCGCCAACGACATCGGGCAGGTGGTGATCCGCACCGCGGAGCCGCTGCCCGTCGACGCCTACGCCGACTCCCGGCGTACGGGGTCGTTCCTGCTGATCGACCCGGCGGACGGCACCACGCTGACCGCCGGCATGGCCGGGCACGCTTTCGCGGAACAGACCGCGCACACCGCGCCGGCGGAGGACACCGACGACGAGGGGTGGGACTTCTAGACATGAGCACCGAGGTGTATTCGACCTTCGCGAAGGAAGGCGGCCGCGTCGGCAGCGGCACGCGCGGCAGCGGCCAGGGCGGAACGGGGCGATGTGCGTGCTGACGTCGCGTAACCCCGTGCCCGTGTTCACCCGATTCCGAAGACCTGCCGCTCCGAGAGGAACCCCCTCCCGTGTCTGCTTCCCGCAGCCTCCGCGCCACCGGGCGCCGCAAGACCAGCACCACTAGACTCGCGCTCGCCGCGATCGCCGCGCTCCCCCTGCTGGCGGTCACCGCCTGCGGCTACGGCTCCGAGTCCGACGACGGCGCGCCGAAGGCGCCCGCGGCCGCCGAGGGGAAGAAGCTCTCCGCGGACTCCGTGAACATCGGCTACTTCCCGAACCTCACGCACGCCACCGCCCTGGTCGGCATCCAGGAAGGGCTCATCCAGAAGGAACTCGGCGGCACCGTCGTCAAGCCCGCCACCTTCAACGCCGGCCCTTCGGAGATCGAGGCCCTGAACGCCGGGTCCATCGACATCGGCTTCATCGGCCCCTCCCCCTCCGTCAACGGCTACGCCAAGTCCGGCGGCGAGAGCCTGCGGATCGTGTCCGGCTCCGCGTCCGGCGGCGTGAAACTCGTCGTCAACCCCGACAAGGTGAAGTCCGTCGCCGACCTCAAGGGCAAGAAGATCGCCACCCCGCAGCTGGGCAACACCCAGGACGTGGCGTTCCTCAACTGGACGGCCGAGCAGGGTTGGAAGGTCGACGCCCAGTCCGGCAAGGGCGACGTCTCCGTGGTCCGTACGGACAACAAGGTCACCCCCGACGCGTACAAGTCGGGCTCGATCGACGGCGCCTGGGTACCGGAGCCGACCGCCTCGAAGCTGGTGGCCGAGGGCGCGAAGGTGCTGCTGGACGAGAGCACCCTGTGGCCGGACGGGAAGTTCGTGATCACCAACGTGATCGTGTCGCAGAAGTTCCTCGCCGAGCACCCGGACGTCGTCGAGGCGGTGCTGAAGGGCACCGTCGCCACCAACAGGTGGATCAACGCCGACCCGGACCGGGCGAAGGCCTCGGCGAACGCGGCGCTGAAGGAACTCACCGGCAAGGAACTCCCCGCGGACGTCATCGACCCGGCGTGGGACTCGATCGCCGTCACCAACGACCCGCTGGCCGCGACCCTCGACGCCCAGGCGCAGCACGCGGTCAAGGCGGGTCTGCTCGACAAGCCCGACCTGGCCGGGATCTACGACCTGACGCTCCTGAACAAGGTGCTGAAGGCCGCCGGGGAGCCCGCGGCGGACGACGCCGGCCTCGGCGTCAAGTAGCGACCGCACCAGCCCCACGAAGACCCAGGAGGTGACGATCATGGCAACCGCACTCGCCAAGGCAGAGGTGGCCGACGAGGTCGCCGCGCACGCGGCACGCATCGAGCACGTCTCGAAGTCCTTCGGCCGCCAGCTCGTACTGGACGACGTCTCGCTCGACGTCGCACCCGGCGAGTTCGTCACCCTCCTGGGGGCCTCGGGCTGCGGAAAGTCCACCCTGCTCAATCTGGTGGCGGGCCTCGACGCCCCGTCCGCCGGGGCCATCACCACCCCCGGCGGACGGCCGGCGCTGATGTTCCAGGAGCACGCGCTGTTCCCGTGGCTGACGGCCGGGAAGAACATCGAACTCGCCCTGAAACTGCGGGGCGTACCGCGCGCCGACCGGCGCGCGCGGGCCGACGAGCTGCTGGAGCTGGTACGCCTCGGCGGCGCCCACGGCAAGCGGGTGCACGAGCTGTCCGGCGGCATGCGCCAGCGCGTCGCCCTGGCCCGCGCCCTCGCCCAGGACAGCCGGCTGCTGCTGATGGACGAGCCGTTCGCGGCCCTCGACGCCATCACCCGCGACGTCCTGCACGACGAACTGACCCGCATCTGGACCACTGCGAACAAGAGCGACTCCGTCGCGGGGTCGGTCTCGGTGCTGTTCGTCACCCACAACGTGCGCGAGGCGGTCCGCCTCGCGCAGCGCGTGGTGCTGATGTCCTCGCGCCCCGGGCGCGTCGCCCGCTCCTGGGACGTCGGCATCCCCCAGCCGCGCCGGATCGAGGACGCCGCCGTCGCCGAGCTGTCCGTCGAGATCACCGAGGAACTGCGCAAGGAGATCCGCCGCCATGGCCAGCACTGACGTCAAGGGCACCGCGGACGACGTCGCGGGCCTCGAGGCCGGACTCGACGCGCTGGACACCGCCCCCGCCGTCCACCGCACACCGCTGCGCCAGGTCCTCGTACAGAAGGTGCTGCCGCCGCTGACGGCCGTGGCGCTGGTGCTGGTGGTGTGGCAGCTGCTGGTGTGGGGCGAGGTCACCGAGGACTACAAGCTGCCGTCGCCGCGGGCCGTCGGGGACTCGGTGCGCGACCTGTGGCTGCAGGGCGAACTGCTCGGCGTCGTCTGGACGTCGGTCTCCCGCGGCCTGCTCGGCTTCGTCCTGGCGCTGGCCATCGGCACCCCGCTCGGCCTGCTCGTGGCGCGGGTGAGGTTCGTCCGGGCGGCGATCGGGCCGATCCTGTCCGGGCTGCAGTCGCTGCCGTCCGTGGCCTGGGTGCCGCCCGCCGTCATCTGGCTGGGGCTGAACAACCAGATGATGTACGCGGTGATCCTGCTGGGCGCGGTGCCGTCCATCGCCAACGGCCTGGTCTCCGGCATCGACCAGGTGCCGCCGCTGTTCCTGCGCGCGGGCCGCACCCTCGGCGCGACCGGCTGGAAGGCCGCCCGGCACGTCGTGATGCCGGCCGCGCTGCCCGGCTACGTGGCCGGCCTGAAGCAGGGCTGGGCGTTCTCCTGGCGGTCGCTGATGGCCGCGGAGATCATCGCGTCCTCGCCCGACCTGGGCGTGGGCCTCGGCCAGCTGCTGGAGAACGGCCGCAACAACGCCGACATGGCCGGGGTGTTCCTCGCGATCATCCTGATCCTGGTGGTCGGCATCGCCATCGACCTGCTGGTCTTCAGCCCGCTGGAGCGCTGGGTGCTGCGCGGGCGCGGACTGCTGGTGAAGAGCTGAGGCGGCCCCCGTGCACGACGACGCTCCGGCGCTGCTCCTCATCGCCCACGGCAGCCGCGACCCCCGCCACCGGGCGACGGTCGCCGCGCTGACCCGGCGGGTGGCGGCGCTGCGGCCCGGGCTGCGGGTGGCGGCCGGATACCTGGACTTCGACACCCCGGCGGTGGACGCGGCGCTGACCCGGCTGGCCGCCTCGGGGGTACGGGAGGTGGTGGCCGTTCCGCTGCTGCTCACCCGCGCCTTCCACGCCAAGACGGACATCCCGTCCGTACTGGCGGCCGCCTCGGCCCGGCTGCCGGGCCTGACGGTCCGCCGGGCGCCGGTGCTGGGCCCTTCGCCGCTGCTGACGGCGGCGCTGGAGCGGCGGCTCGCCGAGGCCGGTGTCCGGCCCGCGCACCGGTCCTCGACCGGCATCGTGCTCGCCTCGGCGGGCTCTTCCGACCCGGAGGCGATCGCGGGGATCGCACACGTCGCGCGGGAGTGGCGGCGCACCACCGGTTGGTGTGCCGTGCGTCCCGCGTTCGCCTCCGCCGCGCTGCCCACGACGGCGGACGCCGTCCGCGCCCTGCGCGCCGACGG
>NZ_JBFAXR010000198.1:0-10782 GCF_040680895.1 Streptomyces sp. NPDC051940
CCGCCGGGGCGGCCCCTCCCACGCGCGTGGCCCCGCGCCGGGTTCCCGGCTACCGCCGGGTGGGCAGCTCGTGGGCCAGCCGCCAGGTCTCCTTGCCGGGGAACCCGTCGGCGTCGTTGCGGAGTTCGGCGCGGGACTGCTGGAACGCCCGGACCGCGTTGCGGTCGGCGTCGCTCCATCTCGGGCCCGGGCCGACCTTGTAGAACTCGTCGAAGCCGAGGCGGATCAGCTGCCGGCCGAGGCGCGTGACGTGGTCGTTGACCTTGCCCGGACCGAAGGCGTCCGTGCCCGGGAAGGGCGGTGCGGTGCGCTTGCCCGCCTTGGAGGACTTGACGCGGAAGTTGCCCGTCTTGCGGCCCAGCGCGTCGAGACTGGCGGGGGAGACGACGCCGTTGGCGTCCTTCACGCCCAGCCGCTTGCGCCAGTTCGCGTAGCCCTGGTGGGTCTTGGGGCCCCACTTCCCGTCGATCTCGAAGGGGTAGAGACCCACCTCCTTGAGCGCCCGCTGGACGTGCTCGATGTGCGGGCGGGACTTGCCGGAGCTGAACTCGGTCCTCCGCTTTTCGAAGCGCCGGGACACGAACGCCAGGATCGTGGCGTCGGCGTAGACGCGGCCGGCCTTGGTGACGTATCGGGCGAGGACAGCGGGTGAGTAGAACCTGGGGTCGACGCGGGGGCCGTTGTCGGGGCCGTGGCCTTTGAGGCCGTTCCTCCCCTGCTTGTAGTCGGCGACCTGCCTCGCCGCGATCTCGGCGAGCTCCGGGTCGCCGACGGCGATGGCGTGGATGTGCGGGCCGCTGAACGGCGGTGCCGTCCGGTACCAGGCCGCCCACCCCGCCTTGCGCAGACTGCGCACGCGGTGCGCGATCTGGGCCTGTGTCAGGCCGCGGACGCTCACGTCCATGGCCCCGCCGCCGGAGTGCGTCCCCGCCGAGGCCTTGACGCCGTCCGTGTACGACCCCTGGACGAGGCGGAGTTTGAACCCGCCGATCCGCTCGGCCTCCTTCAGCATGCAGATGCTGCGGCGGTTCATCGTCACCGAGCCGAACCTCACGCGTTCGCGCGGGGCGGAAGTACTGAAGACCATCAGAGTTCCTCCGTGCCCTCGGACTCGTTGATCATCGCCTCGAACTCGTCCGGCTCGCCCAGCTCCACACCCGTCTCGAGCTGGTCCACCGGATCCCGCGCCTCGTCCGGTTCCTCGTCGAACTCGACGCTGTCCGCGTCCTCCTCGTCGGCGAGTTCCTCCATCGTGAGGAGTTCCTCCACGTCCGACATGGGCACCACCCCCGGTTGTGAGCCGCGGCACGCCCGTGCAGGCGGTCCGGGCCGTTCACGTTTCCACCGATCTGCGCGCGCGTCCATCGCACTTTTACCGGATTTTTCCAGCTGGTCACGGTCATGCCAAGAATTGGGTTTGGATCTCCCCCACCTGCGCTGAGCTGCAGTAATCTGCGGCCTCCGAATCCGAGGGGGGAGACCTTCGCATGTCCATGCCTCAGCCGCCACAGGGCGGCAACCCGTTCGCGAACCCGCAGGACCCGCAGGGCGGCAACCCGTACGCCGCCCCCCAGGGACAGCCCGGGGACGCCCCCGCGGGCGGACTCGTCTGCGGGTTCTGCGGGGCCGCACCCGCCGTGAAGGCGACCGTGCGCGGCCACCAGGGCCTGATCGTCAGGATGCGCTTCCTGAAGCTGGAGCAGGCGTACTGCCGCACCTGCGGCATCGCCACCGTCCGGAGCATGTCCGCCAAGACCCTGCTACAGGGCTGGTGGGGTTTCCTGTCCCTGGTCGTCGCGCCGGTCACCCTGCTGGGGAACCTGGTCACGAAGGGGAAGTTCACCAAGCTCGCCGAGCCCAGCGGCGGCTGGGGTCCCCCGCTGGACCCGGGCAAGCCGCTGCTGCGGCGCGGCGCCGCGATCGGCTTGCTCATCCCGGTCGTCCTGGTCGGCCTGCTCGTCACGGTGATCGCGCTGGACGACTCGGCCGCCTCCGCCGAGGCCGGTGACTGCGCCCACCGCGCGGGCGCGCGGGACCTCGAGGTCGTCGACTGCGGTGCGGCGAACGCCGACTACGTCGTACTCGCACGGATCGACGGCGACCTCTCCGACGCCGAGGCGGAGCAGAAGTGCACGGCCGAGGCGCCGGAGTCGGAGCTGTTCTACAAGCAGAGCGGCAGCGGCTCCGACTTCGTCCTCTGCCTGAAGCCGCACTGACGGCGCGGGCGCGGCCCGGGCGGGAAGATCGATCCGCGGGCGGAGTGGGTCTTGAAACACGCTGCCGGGTGGGCGACCGTGTCCGGGTGACCCTCGACATCACCGCCATACGCACCCGGTTCCCCGCCCTGAAGAGCGGCATCGCGTTCTTCGACGGGCCCGGCGGGACCCAGACCCCCACGCCCGTCATCGAGGCCGTCGCCGAGGCCCTGGCCGCGCCCCTGTCCAACCGGGGCGCGGTCACCCAGGGGGAGCGCAACGCCGACGCGATCGTCGGCGACGCCCGGCGGGCCATGGGCGACCTCCTCGGCGTACCGGCCGAGGGCGTCGTCTTCGGCCGCAGCGCCACCCAGCTGACGTACGACCTCGCCCGCACGCTCGCCAGGGGGTGGGGACCCGGGGACGAGGTCGTCGTCACGCGGCTCGACCACGACGCCAACATCCGGCCCTGGGTCCAGGCCGCCGAGAGCGCCGGCGCGACCGTGCGCTGGGCGGACTTCGACCCCGCGACCGGGGAGATCGAACCCGAGGACATCGCCGCGGTCACCGGCGACCGCACCCGGCTGATCGCCCTCACCGCCGCCTCCAACCTGCTGGGCACCCGGCCCGACACCGCCGCCGTCGCCCGCCTCGCCCACGACCGCGGCGCCCATCTGCACCTGGACGGCGTGCACTTCGCCGCCCACGCCCTCACCGATCTCGAGGCGCTCGGCGCCGACACGTTCACCTGCTCGCCGTACAAGTTCCTCGGCCCGCACCTCGGCGTCCTGGCCGCCCGGCCCGAGCTGCTGCACACACTCCACCCCGACAAGCTGCTGCCCGCCACGGACCGCGTCCCCGAGCGCTTCGAGCACGGCACGCTGCCGTACGAGCTGCTCGCCGGCACCACCGCCGCCGTCGACTTCCTCGCCGGGCTCGCGGGTCCGGGCGAGGGCGGCCGGCGTGCGCGGCTCGCCGCGTCGTACACGGCGCTGGAGGAGCGCGAGGACTCGCTGCGGCGCAGGATCGAGGAGGAGCTGGCGGCGCACGCCGCGGTGCGCGTGCACTCGCGGGCGGCCCGCCGGACGCCCACGCTGCTGGTCACGTTCGACGGCCGGGACGCCGCCGACGCGTACCGCTTCCTCGCCACGCGCGGCGTCGCCGCGCCCGCCGGCTCCTTCTACGCGCTGGAGGCGTCCCGGCACCTGGGCCTCGGGGACGGGGGAGGGCTGCGCGTCGGACTCGCGCCCTACACCGGGGAGGAGGACGTGGACCGGCTGCTCGACGGCGTCCGTGCGTTCCTGAACGGGAAGGGCTGATCCGCTTGGACGCCGAGCGCGGGGAGCAGACCGGCTCCGAACTCCGGGAGCAGATCCGGTTCCGGCTGCTGGGGCCGGTGGAGGTGCAGGCCGGGGGCTTACGCGTGCACCTGGCCGGACGGCAGGGGGCCCTGCTGGCGATCCTGCTGCTGAACGCCGGCCGCGTGGTCTCCGTCGACCGCCTCGCCGACCTGATGTGGGGCGAGCCGCCGCCGCGTTCCCCCTCGGCGCGGATCAGGATGCTGGTCTCCGAGCTGCGCCGGTCCTGTGCGGTGGCGGGCGAGGAGCTCATCCGCACCCGGCGGCCGGGCTACCTCGCCCGGCTCGTGCCCGGCCAGCTCGACGTCACCGCGTTCGCGGACGGCCTGGCGCTCGCCCGCAGCGCCGCGCAGGACGGCGACGACGCCGCCGCCCTGCACCGCTACGACCAGGCGCTCGGCCTGTGGCGCGGCACGCCGCTGGACGGGATCACCGGCTCCTTCGTACCGGCGGAGACCGCCCGGCTGGAGGAGCTGCGGGCCGTCGCGGTGGAGGAGCGGGCGGAGACCCTGCTGCACACCGGCCGGTACGCCGAGGCCGTCGCCGAGCTCGAACGCGTCACCGCGGACCACCCGTTGCGGGAGTCCGCGCACGGCCGGCTGATGCTCGCCCTGCACCGCGGCGGCCGGCGCGCCGAGGCGCTGGAGGTGTACCGGCGGCTGCGCACCCGGATCGCCGACGAGCTCGGACTCGAACCCGACCGCGCGACCCGGGGGATCCACCAGCGCATCCTGGGCGACGACACCCCGCCCGCCACCCAGGCCGCCCGGCCCGCCCTCCCCGTCCCCCGCCAGCTGCCCCCGCCCCCGCCGGTGTTCGTCGGCCGCGCCGCCGAACACGCCGGGCTCGACCGGGCCGCCCGCGCCGCCGGGGCCATGCCCGTGGCCGTCCTCAGCGGCGCCGGCGGCTCCGGCAAGACCTGGCTGGCCCTGCGCTGGGCCCACGAGCGCCTCGACCGCTACCCCGACGGCCAGCTCCATCTGAACCTCCGCGGCTTCGACCCCGCCAACGACCCGCTGCCCGCCCACGCGGCGCTGCGGCACTTCCTGCTGTCGCTGGGCGTCCACCCCGCCGCCGTACCGGCCGAGGAGGAGGCGCGCGCCGGGCTCTACCGGACCCTGCTCGCGGGCCGCCGGATGCTCGTCGTGCTGGACAACGCCCGCGACACCGCGCAGATCGAACCGCTGCTGCCCGGCAGCCCCGGCTGCACGGTGCTCGTCACCAGCCGCAACCGGCTCGCCGGACTGCACGCCACCCACGGCGCCGCGCTGATCGGCCTCGACGTGCTGCCGCCCGCCGAGGCCCGCGGCCTGCTCACCCGCCAGCTGGGCGCCGAGCGCGCCGCGGCGGACCCGGACAGCGTGGCCAGGCTCGCGGAGTACAGCGGCGGACTCCCGCTGGCCGTCGCCGTGCTCGCCGCGCGGGCCGCCCTGCACCCGGGCTTCCCGCTGTCCGTGCTGGCCGAGGAGCTGCGCAGCCCCGCCACCCGGCTGGACGCGCTGCGGACCGGCGATCTGAGCACGGACCTGCGCGCCGCCTTCACCTCCTCCTACCAGGCGCTGGACGACGCCGGATCCCGGCTGTTCGCGCTGCTGGGGGCGGTGCCCTGGCCCGGCGTCACGGTCCGCCAGGCCGCCGCCCTCGCCGGGCTGCCGGAGACCGGCACCCGGGCGCTGCTGCAGGGCCTGGAGGGCGCGCACCTCGTCCAGCAGCACCGGCCGGGCCGCTACCGGATGCACGACCTCGTCCGCCTGTACGCCGCCGAGCGCGCCCGGCTCGACGTGTCCGACGCCGAGCGGGCGGAGGCGCTGACGCGCCTGGTGGAGTCGTGCGTACGCGCCGCCTGTGCGGCCGACCGGCTGCTGTCGCCGAACCGCCCGCCCATGCCGGGTGCGACCGGGGACTGCGGCGGCGACCGCGACGGCCCCGACGCGGAACTCACCGGCCCCGAGTCCGCCCTCGCCTGGTTCGAGGAGGAGCAGTCCGCTCTCTTCGCCGCCCTCGGGCTCGCCGAGCGGCTGGGCCTGGACAGCGCCGTGTGGCGGCTGGCGTGGGCCATGGACACCTACCTCATCCGGCGCTGCCTGCACGAACCCCGCCGCGCCGCCTGGGAGTCGGCGCTCGCCGCCGCGCGGCGCTCGGGCACCGCCGGCAACCGGGCGCTGGCGCACTGGTATCTGGGCTACGCCCACGCCCAGGCCGGGCGGACGGCCGAGGGCATCGGCCGGCTGGAGCGCGCGCTCACGCTGTTCGAGCGGACCGGTGACCTGACCGGCCGGGCGCACACCAGCCACACCCTCGGCTACGCCTGGGTGCTGCACGGCGACCCGGCCGCCGCGCTCGGCCACGCGGAGCGCGCGCTGCGCCTGCAGCGGCAGCTCGGTGACCGGATCTGGGAGGGCGCCGCGCTCGCCGCCGTCGGCTGGTGCCAGGCCCGGCTGGGGCGGTACGCCAAGGCACGCTCGTACTGCGTGCAGGCACTCGAGCTGTTCCAGCGCCACCGAGACCCGGTCGGCGAGGCGGCCGCGCTCGACAGCCTCGGCTACATCGCCCTCCGGGCCGGCCGCCACCCCCGCGCCCTGGACTACTACCACCGCTCCCTCGCGCTGCGCGAGAAGCTCGGCGACGTCTACCAGGGCGCGGACACCCTGGCCCGGATCGGCGACGTCCACCAGGCGATGGACGACCCCGCCGCGGCCGGGGCGCCGTGGCGGCGGGCGCTGGAGCTGTACGAGGCGCAGCACCGCACCGCCCAGGCCGACGCCGTACGGGAGCGGATCAGGGCAGCGGTGCCTTCCGCCGCAGCCGGACCGTCAGATCGCGCGGTACCAGCAGACCGCTGAAGTCCACCGGGACGTCGCCCGGCTCCGGCCGGGCGACGTCCATGTCGCGCACCAGCCAGGCCGTCGTCAGGGCCAGCTGCATCATCCCGAGCTGGGTGCCCACGCAGACGCGCGGGCCGGCGCCGAACGGCAGATAGCTGTGCCGCACGGGCGCGGTGTGCGGCTCCAGCCACCGCTCGGGCCGCAGCTCGTCCGGGTCGGACCACCAGCGCGGGTCGCGGTGCAGCCGGTACAGGCTGAACATGACCTGGTCGCCGGTGCGCAGCCGCCAGCCGTCCAGCTCGGTGTCGCGGCGTACGGTCCGGCCGATCAACCAGGTCGGCGGCCACAGCCGCAGCACCTCCTTGACGAACGCCTCCGTGTACGGCAGCGCCCCGAGGTCCGGGATCTCCTCGGCTGCCGCGGCCTCCGCCTCGATCCGGGCCACCACGTCCGGGCGCCGGGTCAGTTCGTACACGATCCAGGTGAGCGCGGTGGCGGGCACGCCGAGGGCGGCCAGCATGATGCCGCGCAGGAAGCGCTCGATCTGCAGGTCCGTCAGCTCGTTCTCGCGCGGGGCGAGCAGCACCCCGAGCAGGTCGCCGGGCGCCGACTCGCCGGCCTCCCGCCGCTTCCGCACGATCGCCGTCATCAGGGCGAGCAGCTCCTTGCGGGAGCGGGCGAAGCGGCGTACCCGGCGCGACGGCCACCACGGCGGGTACTGCAGCGAGTCGCGCGACAGCGGATCGATCGCCGCCACGCTGCCCGCCAGGGCCTCCGGTACGCCGGCCGCGTCCTCGCCCAGGCAGAAGTCGGCGGTGGCCCTGCTGAAGAAGTCCGCCATGGCGGGCAGTACCTTCACCTCGCCGTCGCCGACGGAGTCGAGGAAGATCTCGCGCAGCCGGGCGGCGTGCGCCTGCGCCACCCGCCGGTGCAGACCCTGCCAGCCCGCCCGGCGGGTGGCGGTCCACAACTGGGCGTCCCCGGCCATCCGTTCGGGGTCCACACGGTCCGCGAGCGGTGAGTTCTCCGCGAGGAAGTCCCCGTTGGTCCTGGCCAGGAGTGCGTGCACCTGGTCCGGCGAGGACACCACGACGGTGCGGGCATCGAAGGAGAAGACATCCCCGTACGTGGCGTGGCACCGTTCCAGGAACCCGTTCCTGTCCCGGTCGTACTCCTCACTGTTGCCGAACAGCCAGTGCCCTCGGGGCCCCGGCGGTCGCTGCGGACCAGGTGCACGTTTCATCGGCCGGCCTGCTTCCCTGCCGTCAGTTCCAGAAGTTCCAGTAGGTGTACATGCCTCCCATCCGGACTCGGCCCAGCATGCGGACGGCTGCGTGGCGGGCGTGCTTCATCTTCTGCCTCCTGACAGACGGCGGACGTGACACCGACAACGATCCGGCGCCCGGCGCATCGATCGCGCATGAAAAGCGCATGCCGGCATCCGGCGGCGGGATGTCGGCATGCGGCTGCTGGATGCCGGCGGCCGCGGCTACCCTCGCTTCAGCGGTACGAGGGGGGAACATCCATGTCGCAGACGACCGGATCGGCCATCAGCCTGGAGAAGGTGCGGCAGACCGCACCGGGGCTGGTCAGCCTGTACAAGACCGCCGGGGACTCGCTCGCCCGGTACGGGCTCCAGGGCCAGCGGGCCGCGGTGTACCTGGTGCTGGACTACTCCGGTTCCATGAAGCCGTACTACGACGACGGCACCGTGCAGCATCTCGCCGAGCAGGTGCTGGGGCTGTGCGCGCACCTCGACGACGACGGGGTGGTGCCGGTCGTGTTCTTCTCCACCGGGGTCGACGAGGAGGAGGAGATCGCGCTCGACGACTACACCGGGCGCATCGGCCGGATCGTGGACCGGCTCGGGCACATGGGCCGTACCAACTACCACTGGGGGATGGACGCCGTCCTCGACCACTACCTCTCGCGCGGCGGCGGGGCGCCGGCGCTGGTGGTGTTCCAGACCGACGGCGGGCCCACCAGCAAGCTCGCGGCGGAGAAGTTCCTCTGTAAGTCCGCCGAGCTGCCGCTGTTCTGGCAGTTCGTGGGGTTCGGGCAGGAGCAGCACTTCCGCTTCCTGCGCCGGATGGACGAACTGTCCGTGCCCCAGCGCCGGATCGTCGACAACGCCGGCTTCTTCTACGCCGGCGACAACCCCCGCAAGACCAAGGACCGGGACCTGTTCGACCGGCTGCTCTCCGGCTATCCGCAGTGGCTCGCGGACGCCCGCCGGGCGGGCATTCTGACGTAACTCCCCGACCTGCGCGTTTCCTCGGCGCCACCACGGCGCAACCAGACCGTGGTACGTCGTGACATGCACCCACCACCACTGCCCGTGTGACAACCGGAGGCGTACTTGCACCCGCTCACGCACCTGCCGAGACCCCAGCTCCCCCGAACGCGCCGCGCCCGGCTCGCCGGGGCCCTGGCCGCCGCCGCGCTCGCGGTGCCCCTGCTGCCGGCGGCCCAGCCCGTCGTCGCGGACGACGACGGCACCGCCCTGCAGCGGGCGTTCGCCGCGGCCGCCGAGCGCCACCACGTACCGCAGGAGGTGCTGCTCGGCGTCTCGTACCTGCAGACCCGGTGGGACGGGCACGACGGCGCCCCCAGCGTCGTCGGCGGCTACGGCCCGATGCACCTCACCGACGCGGACACCGCGCTCGCCGCCACCACGGGCGGCCACCACGCCGAGGGCGCCGAGGACCCCCGCGGCGACCACGACGGCGAGGTGAGCTCCGACCAGGGCGGCACGCCCGCGGAGGCCACCGTCGACGCCGCGGAGCTGGCCGCCGACTACCAGTCCCTGGACCGGGCCGCCGAACTCACCGGCCTCGCCGCCGAGGAGCTGCGCACCGACGACGCGGCGAACGTCGAGGGCGGCGCCGCCCTGCTCGCCGACGCCCAGCGCGGGCTCGGTCTGCCGCTGAGCGCCGACCCCGCCGACTGGTACGCGGCCGTCGCGGGCTACGCGGGCTCCGACACCCTGGAGACCGCACGGGTGTTCGCGGACGACGTCTACGCCGTGATCGGCGAAGGGGCCGCCCGTACCACCGACTCCGGCCAGCAGGTGCGCCTCGCCGCCACCGCCGTGGCCCCGCGCACCGAACAGGCCGGCATGCTCGGCCTTCCCTCCCAGCCCAGCGACCCGCGCGCCCAGTGCCCGCCCACGGTCTCCTGCGCCTGGATCGACGCCGCGTACGGCGAGTACACCCGCCCCAACGGGACCGTCACCTACGGCAACCACGACAAGGGCAACCGGCCCGCGTCCCAGAAGATCAAGTACCTGGTCATCCACAACATGGAGGGCTACTACCAGGGTTCCATCAACCTGGTGCAGCGCCGGGACTACAACGCGTCCTGGCAGTACAGCCTGCGCGCCTCGGACGGCGCGATCACCCAGCACCTGCCGCACAAGGACGTCGCCTGGCAGGCCGGCAACTGGTACATCAACGCCACGTCCATCGGCCTGGAGCACGAGGGCTTCCTGCGCGCGCCGGACACCTGGTACACGGAGGCGCAGTACCGCACCTCGGCGCGGCTGGTGCGCTACCTGGTGAAGCTCTACGACATCCCGCTCGACCGGCACCACATCCTGGGCCACTACAACGTGCCCGGCGTCGGCACCGCGAACATCCCCAACATGCACACCGACCCGGGCCCGTTCTGGGACTGGGACCACTACTTCCAGCTGCTCGGCCGTCCCATCGAGCAGGACGCCGGCGTGGGCAGCCCGCTGGTGACCATCCGTCCCGACTACGACACCCACATGCCGTCGTTCACCGCCTGCGACCCGGCCAACACCGCCGCCGAGTGCCCCGCGCACGGCTCCGAAGCGGTCCGGCTGCACACCGCGCCCTCCACGGACGCGCCGTTGGTCAAGGACTTCGGCACGCACCCGGGCAGCGGCACGTCCACGCGCAGCATCTACGACATCGGCTCGCGCGTCTCCACCGGCCAGCAGTACGCCGTGGCGGACCGCTCCGGCGAGTGGACGGCCATCTGGTACAACGGCGTCAAGGCGTGGTTCCACAACCCGGCATCCAAGAAGACAGCCGTGCCGAGCCGCGGCTGGATCGCCACCGCCAAGCCGGGCGTCGCCCGCGTCGACGTCTACGGCGTGGCGTACCCGCTCGCCTCGGACTACCCGCCGGGCGTCGCGGTGCGCGCCTTCGCCCCGCTGCCGTACACCTTCCTGGCGGGGCAGAGCTACGCGGTGGGCGGGGAAGGGAAGCCGATCACCGGTGAGTACTACTCGGCGGTGACGTTCGACCCGAGCAAGCACGTGGTGGTGCGCGGTCAGACGTACTACCAGATCCAGCTCGGCCACCGGATCGCCTTCGTCCGGGCGGACCAGGTGGACGTGGTGAGCGCGGGCTGACCACACGCGTGCGGGCCGCCGGC
>NZ_JBFAXR010000199.1:0-10732 GCF_040680895.1 Streptomyces sp. NPDC051940
AATCCGAGATGATACGCCAAGTTAATGTATTTCAGAGGTGTGATTTTCCGATCTGAGGGGGCCGGAGAAGGCGGGCGCGGTGGTCGGACGGGCCGGCGGGCCCCGCACCGGATGTGTCCGGTGCGGGGCCCGTATCGGAGCCCTCAGTGCCTTGGGGTGGGGGCCCTCAGTACCTTGGGTGCGGGGCCCTCAGTACCTTTCGCTCTTGTTCTGGTTGATCTCCTCCAGGATCTGGATCCCGGCGCTGTACCGCCCGGCCGAGCCCGCGTTCAGCGGCAGGGCCAGCGTCGCGCGTACGAACAGCGCCGCGTCACGGACGTCGGTCAGACCGTACTTCGCGGCCGTCTTCGACGAGATGTCCGTCGAGGCGTTGATCCGCCGCGACGCCAGGTTCAGGTACGTCGCCAGCAGCTGCGACGTCAGCTGCTGCGCCTGCGTACCGCCCTGGCCGAACACGTACGCCGCCTCGGCGGCCGACAGCCTGCCGTCCGGAGTGGAACCGTCGGCGCCGTCGAAGCGCTGGTCGGTCGCCTGGATCCGGGCGAGGAGTTCGGCCGTCCAGAGCTCGGGGTGGTTCTTCCAGAAGCCCTGGCTCAGCGGGTCACGGCTCGGGGCGACCTCGGTGATCGACGTCGTCTGCGACGCGGTCACCGGGCTGTACGTGCAGCCGTTGGCGTTGGTGAAGGTGATCCGCGCGCTGTTCGCGACCGAGTCGCCGCCCACGAAGAGCAGCGAGGGCCGCGCGGTGTACTCGATCACCTGTGCTCCGGAGCCGCCGTTCACGGTGCCGACGTTCCAGGTGAGGGTCGTCGTACCGTCGGCGTTGCGGGTCACGTCGTCGGGCTTCGGGCCCGAGCCGGTGTCCAGCGCGGCGCTGTAGTACACGTCCGCCGGGAGCGTGTCGGTGACGACTGCTCCGGTGGCGGCGCCGCTGCCCGTGTTCGCGTAGCTGAGCCGGTACGTGACGGCCTCGCCGCTGTTCACCGACGACGTGGCCGTCTTGGCCAGCGTCAGCACGGGCGCGTGGACCGTCGTCTGCACCGAGTCGGAGCCGGACACGGGGTTGCCGATCAGGTCCGTCGCCGTGGCGGCGGCGCCGTTGGTCAGCACCGTGCCGTCGGCGACGGTGCAGGCCACCTCGTGGCTGGCGGTGCGGATCGCCGTGTTGCCGGCCTGGATGGTGCCGAGTTCGAACTCCACCTTCGACGCGTCCGGCTTGGTGTCCGTGAGCGCGGCGCCCAGCGCCGGGCCGCGGCCGGTGTTCTTCACGTTGAGGACGTAGTCCAGCGTGTCGCCGGGGATCGCGTCCGCCGGCCCCGTCTTGTCGACGCTCAGCACGGGCTTCACGAGTCCGGCGAGGTAGTCGCGCGCCTCGGCGATCGACTCCGGGTCGGGCTCGTCCGCCACCGAGGCGCCGGCTGTCTGGAAGTCCGGGATCGTCCGGAACCCGTAGAAGATGTTGCTCCAGTCGTCGAAGCCGGGCAGCGGGGTGAGCTTGTTCGTCTCGCCGGGATCCCGGGTGCCGTTGTTGTTCGTGTCGTTGAAGTCGTTGTTGACGTTCGCGGAGACGTTGTTGGTGGGCGGCGGCCCGCACGAGGCGCCCGTCTGTCCGCCGGCGCCGTCCCAGTCGACGCCGCCGAGCCCGAGGCCGATGCCCGCGCACTCGTCGAGCCCGGGCGGGTTGACCTCGTTGAGGGTCGCCAGCGGGGCACGCGAGTAGTCGCAGCCGCCGGGGAGTCCGCCGACCGCGGGGACCAGGCACGCCTGGGTCTGGGCCTGGATCACGGCGGGGCCGGTGCTGATGGCGTAGTTCATCACGCTCAGGTAGTTCGGCTTGTTGTTGAGGTTGTCGCCGCCGCCGTGGCGCAGGCCCAGGACGTGCCCGAACTCGTGCATCAGGGTGCCCGCCTGCTGGCTGCGGCTGCCCACGGAGAAGCCGGCCGCGTCCTGGCCCCAGCAGCTGCCGCCGCCCACGCGGGTGCCGCCCAGGGTCACCATGAAGTTGACGCCCGGGATTCCCTTGGCCTGCCCGGAGGTGCAGTCGTTCGCCGCCCGGCGGGCGTTCGTCTGGTGGCCGAAGATGGCGTACCGGAAGACCAGGTCCCGGCGGCGGTCGAAGTTGGCGTTCTTCAGGGTGAAGAAGTCGGTGCCGGCGCCCGCCGCGTCGAAGTTCTGGATGATGGTGTTGCCCGGCTCGTTGATCCGGCTGCCGCCCCCGCCGTAGTTGCCGTAGCTGCCGGTGGTCCCGCCGGCCGCCGCGCCCGCGCGCAGCACCCGGGTGTCGCCGCCCGGCGGATCGCCGTTGACGTCGCCGATGTCGACGTGCAGCTGGATGCCGAGGCTGCCGTCCGTGTTGGCGGGGGTCGCGTTGGCGAACGCCTGCACCACGTCCCGTACGGCGTTCGGGATCGGGCAGTGGGTGTGCACGTTGCCCGCCGTGGTGTCGCGCAGGCAGTCCAGTTCGAGGAACAGGTCCTTGCGGTTGACGTTCGCGCCCATGGCCGGCAGGTCCACGTCGACGGTGGCGTCGCCGTCGGGGTTGAACCCGTTGCGCTCCCAGCCGTCGAGCATGAAGTCGCCGTCCTTGTCGCCGCTCGCCGAGTCGACGCTGATGTCGAAGCAGACCTTGACGGCCTCGCCGCCGTCGCCGGTGACACAGCTCGACGGCCAGTCCACGGTGCCGGTCCAGCGGCCCGTGTTCAGATTGACCGTGAACGTCGCGGACTCGCCCGCGCCGGACTTGACGTCCAGCTGGTCGTCGTTGGACTCGAAGACACCGGTGTCGGTGCAGAACGGGTCGTCGCAGTCGTCGTGGTCCCAGACCGACAGCGTCAGCGAGGTGGTGGGCGAGCTGTCGTCGGCGACCGTGACGTTCTTGGTGATCGCCCAGAAGGGCGTGACGTTGTTGTCGTCGTCGACGTGGGTGTCGAAGCTGTTCCCGTCGTCCATGGCGCCGCCGCCCACCTCGACACCGGCGTAGAAGTCCGGGTCGCTGCGGAAGTCGCCGTCCAGATCGTCGCCGACGCCGTCCACGCTGGTGATCGTGATGGTCAGCGGAACCGTGTGCGAGGCGGCCGCGCGGACGGCCCCGAGGCCGACCACCCACAGGAGCGCGAGCAGCCCGGCCAACGGCATCATCAGCACGCGTCTGCGCGTGAGTACGGCCATTGTTCCTCCCCCCGCGGGGCGATGCCCCCACCCCGCATCTGCCTTGTGGAACGTTTCCTCCCAGGAGTAGAGGCGCCCGGGGCCCACGGCAATCCGGCGATTCCCTAGCGTTGCGGACCGCCGGTGGTCGCTGACCAATCCGACCCCGCCGACAGCTCCGAACACCCGGTCGACGGAGGTCTTCGGCTCCCTAGCGCGGGCAGGTACCAGTCGTGTGGATCAGGATGCTCGGCCCCCTCCAGGTGTGGACCGGTACGGCCTGGACCGGGATCCGCGCCGCCCAGCCGCGACTGGTGCTGGCGGTCCTGGTGGCGGAGCGCGGGCAGAGCGTGTCGACGGAGCGGCTGGTCGACGAGGTGTGGGGGGACACCCCGCCGCGCACCGCCGTGGGCACCGTGCAGGTGTACGTGATGCGCCTGCGCCGCCTGCTCCAGGGCTCGCCCGTCGTCCTGGCGACCCGCGGGCACGGCTACCGGCTGGTCGCGGAGGACGGTGCCGTCGACGCGGCGCTGTTCGAGCGGGGGGCCGAGGCGGGCCGCCGCACCATGGCGGCGGGGCAGACGCGGCACGGGGTGGATCAGCTGGCCGGCGCGCTGGACCTGTGGCGGGGCCGGCCGTTCGCCGACGTACCGGTGAGCCGGACGGTGGCGGCGGAGGCGGATCGGCTCGAGCAGCTCCGGCTGGACGTCGCCGAGGAGCGGTACGGCGCGGTGCTCGGGGTGGGTGGGGCGGCGCTTGAGTTGGGTGGGCCGGCGCAGTTGGTCGACGAACTCGCCGCGCTGGTCCGTGCACACCCCTTCCGGGAGCGGTTGCACGCCCTGCTCATGGACGCGCTGTACCGGTGCGGGCGCCGCGCCGAGGCGGTGGCGGCGTACCACCGGCTGCGCAGTGTCCTCCTCGCGGAGCTGGACCTGGAGCCCGGGCCGGAGGTGCGCCGCCTGTACGAGACCATCCAGGCCGACGGCCAGGCCCAGCCGTCCGTGGACGCCTCCCGCCCGGCCGGCGGCGTACCCGGGTTCGTCGGCCGGCGCGGCCAGCTGGCGCAGCTCGACTCCGCCCTGGAGGCGGGCACTTCCGTGGTGGCGATCGAAGGCATGGCGGGCGTCGGCAAGACGGCGCTCGCCGCGCACTGGGCCCACCGGGTCCGGGACCGGTTCCCCGGCGGGGTGCGGTGGCTCGACCTCAGCGGCCACGGCACCAACGGCACGGCGCGCGGATCCGCGCCGCCCGGCGGCCGCTCACTGCTGCTGCTCGACCACGCCCGCGACGCGGAGCAGGTCCGCCCGCTGATCTCCCGGACGCCGGGCTGCCTGCACGTGGTGACCAGCCGCGGGCCCCTCGACGGTCTGGGCGACCGGGCGGCGGGCGTCGCCCGGATCCGGCTCGACGTGCTGAGCCCGGACGAGGCCGGGAGGCTGCTGGAGCATCTCGTCGGCGTGCTGCGCGTCCGCGCCGAGCCCCGGGCGGCGGCGGAACTGGCCCGCGCCTGCGCGTACCTCCCGCTGGCCCTGCGGCTGGCGGCGGTCGCGGTGGCGGGGAACCCGGGCCAGAGCATGGCCGACTGCGCCCGGCTCCTCACGGCCCGTCCTCGATCGTGAGCACCGCCTCCTCACGGCCCTGCCTTGATCGTGAACACCGCCTCCTGCGGCCGCTGCTCCCCCGCTCCCGCGATCCTCAGGTGTACGACCCACTGCCCCGTCATCCCGAACAGCAGCCCCTTGGCCTCGTACTGTCCGGGTCCCACCTCGCGTGCGGGCAGCACCTTGCCGTCCATCCCCATCTCGGGCATGGCAGCGCGGACGTCGACCCGCGTCGCCTCGACGGGGCGGCCGTCCGTGCCGTCGACGCGCACGGTGGCCGTACGGCGTCCCGGCGACACGTCGTCCAGCTCCAGCCGCACCTGGTAGTCGTCCGTCCGGGCCTCCAGCGTCACGGACTTCGGGGAGGTGTTCGCGCCCACGACGATCACCGCTACGACGGCGGCCAGCGCGCAGACCACCGCGATCACGAGGCGCCTGAGAACCCGGGGCCGCTTCGGCTGCGGGCCGGCGTCGGGGTCGGGGTCCCACTCCGGCCGGCCGTCGTCGGGATCGGGATCCCACGCCGCCGGGCCGACGCCGGGACCCGGTTCCGGCGGCACCGGTCGGTCCGGTCCGGTCTGTGACATCGCCTGTCCTTCCGGGGTTTCGCCGTGTGCGGATACGTGTCGGCCGACCGTACGCACCACCGCCAAACCGGCCCTGAACGCTCCCGGCTCCGGCGGCGGCCGGATTCAGAGCGGGTTCAACGGCCCGCCCTACGGTGCGGGTCGATGCCATCGCCTTCTCAGAAGGAGGACATATGGAGACCTCGCCCGCCCTGGCGACAGGGTTCCTGCCCGGCGACCTGATGATCGAGGAGCTGGAACCCCGGCTCGAGTTCAGCATGCCCCCCTGCGACTCCCCCGTGGACTGCAGCGTCTGCTACGTGTGGAGCGACGATCCCGACTTCCCGGTCGTGATCGCGGAGTGGGGGAACTGCAGCTAGCTCCGAGAGCCGCCGGGCGGAGCTCCGCCCGGCGGCCGTCGCTCTGGGGACGGGACACAGGAATGCGGAACACCGCGAAACCGCTGTACGGCCGGCCGATGGACGGCACCACCGACCGGCGGGAGACGTACGTCGTGGAGACCGGCGACGGCGGCTGCGTCCGGATCTCCGCCACCGCCCACGAGATCCTCGCCGGGTTCGAAGGCGGCGCCACGGCCGCCGAGATCGCCGGCGGGCTGAGGGCGCGACTCGGCCGCGAGGTGACCGCCGCCCAAGTCGAGGCGGCGCACCTGCAGTTACGAAAGAGGCTGGCCGCGGTCGGCCGCCAGGAGACCCGTCGCCGGCCGTTCGGCCTGTGGTTCCGCGCCCGGCTGCTGCCCGCCCCGACGGTGGACCGGCTGTCCCGGCTGATCTCGCCGCTCCTCCATCCGGTCGTGGCCGCTGTCGGGATGCTGCTCGTCGTACTCGCCGTCGTCGACGCCCTCACCGGCGGCCTGCCGGGGCAGGGCGGCACGATGGGCTCCGGCGGGTACGCCCCGACCCTGGCGCTGATGGCCCTGTCCATGCTGGGGCACGAGCTGGGCCACACGAGCGCGGCGGCGCGCTACGGTGCCCCCGCCCGGGAGATCGGTTTCGGTCTGTACATCGTCTACCCGGTGTTCTTCAGCGACGTCACCGGGGCCTGGGGCCTGCCCCGCCGCCGCCGGCTGGCGGTGGACGCCGCGGGTGTGTACGTCCAGTTGCTCATCGGCGCCGGCTATCTGCTGGCGTACCGGCTCACCGGCTGGGTGCCGCTGTTCGTCGCCGCGGTGATGATCTTCTTCGTGGCGGTGTTCGTGCTGCTGCCGGTCTTCAAGTTCGACGGCTACTGGCTGCTCACCGACCTCCTCGGCGTGGTCAACCTGTCCCGCCAGGTCCGCCGGGTCGCGGTGCACCTGGTGCGCCGGCTGCGCGGGCTGCCGGACGATCCGCTGCCGTGGCCGCGCCGGGTGTCGGCGATGGTGCTCGGGTACGGCGTACTCGCCGTCTCCTACCTGGTCCTCTTCGCGGTGACCCTGGCCAGGGTGGTCCCGGAGCTCGCGGCCGGCTACCCCGCCCGGCTGGCGGCCCTGATGCGCGATCTCTACGTCGCGCCGCACACCCCCGCGCCGGGGCGGCTGGCGAGCCTGATGGGGCCGACGTACGTCCTGCTCGGGGTCTCCTTCGCGGTGCTGGCGGTGGTGCGGGGCGCGGTCCTGGCGACACGCGCCTCCCGCCGGCGGCGCGAGGCGGCCCGGCCGCGCTCCTCCACCGCAGGCACCGCCGCCCCTCACCGTACGGAGAAAGAGGTGCCTCATGGGTAAGGTCCGCGCGCTCCTGCTCACCCTCACCGGCGCCCTGCTGCTGGCGGCGGGAGCCCTCGCCGCCCCGGCCGCGGCGCACACCGGGCTGGAGGGCAGCGATCCGGCGGACGGCGCCGCCCTCTCCGCCGCCCCGCAACGCATCACGTTGACCTTCAACGAGCCGGTGCGGGCGGCGTACACGCGGCTGTCGCTGACCGTCGACCGCGGCGAGCCGCTGGCCGTCGGGAAACCGGCGGTGTCCGGGGGGACGGTGACGCTCGCGCCGCCGAAGGAGGCACCGGCGGGGCGCTGGACCGTGGGCTACCGGGTGGTGTCGGAGGACGGGCATCCGGTGTCGGGCACGGTCTCGTTCACGGTACGGGAGGCACCGTCGACGCCCAGCCCGCAGGCGTCGCCCACGACGTCCGGGCCCGCCCCCGACGCGCAGGCGTCGCCCGAGACATCGGAGCCCGCCCTCGGGGGATCCGGTCCGGGCGGCGGGCGCGCGGACCTCGCGGCGCACGAGGACTCCGGCCCGGCCGCCCGCACCCTCCTCGTCGCCGGAGCCGGGACGGCGGCGGGGCTGGGCGGCCTGGCGGTCGCGGCGGCACTGCGCCTGCGGGCACGACGCCGCGCATGACGACGGGCGAACTCCCCCGGCACCGCCCCGCGCTGGCCCTCGGCGCGGGGCTCGCCGCCGCGGCGGCCGCACTGGCCGCGGCGCTGATCGCGGCTACGGGGAGGACGCGGCCGGTGCCCGGTATCGCGGGCGCGGGGCGGGTCACCGACTGGGGCCTGCCGGTGGCGCGGGCGGCCGCGGACGCGGGGGCGGTGGCCACGGTGGGGGCACTGCTGCTGGGCGGCGTCCTGCTGTCCGGGCCGCACGCCGTACGACAGCGCGCCGCGCGGTGGGCCGGTGCGGCGGCGGGGATGTGGGCCGTGGCGTCGGCCGCGGTGGTCGCGTTCACCCTGTCCGACCTCGTGGCCCGGCCGGTGTGGTCGCTGGACGTGGCGGCGGTGGCGCGGTTCGCGACCGCCGACCCGCACGGCCGCGCCCACGCGCTGACCGCCGCGACCGCCGCGCTGCTCGCGGCCCTGTGCCCACTCGCCCGGACGCGAGCCGGAGCCCGTTGCGCACTACTGGTGGCGCTCGCGGCCGTACTGCCGCCGGTGCTCTCGGGTCACTCGGCGGTGTCGGGCCACCGGGGCTGGGCGATGGCGGCCCTGGGCCTGCATCTGTGGGGCGTGTCGGTATGGATGGGCGGGCTGCTCGCGGTGTTCGCCGTCGCGGTACGCGCGGACGCGGCGACCGCGGAGGCGGTACGCCGTTTCAGCCCACTGGCCGCGATAGCACTGGCAGCGGTCGCAACGAGCGGCGCGCTGAGCGCAGCACTGCGCCTGCCCTCCACGACAGCCCTCCTGACGACGAGCTACGGCACCCTACTCCTGGCCAAGACAACCGCACTCGCCACCCTGACGTGGTGCGGCCACCGCCACCGCACACACACGCTGCCCGCCCTGACCCGCGCAGACCGCCGAGCCTTCATCAAACTGGCAGCCGCGGAACTCACACTCATGACCCTGACCCTGCCCCTGGCAGTCACCCTCTCCCGCACACCGACCCCCAGCTGAGCGGTCCGGAACTCACCACGCCCCGTGGGCCGTTGAGGCGCATCCGCGCCGAGCCCGGAAGCGCCCAGCGTCGTAGGCACGCGGTCTTGCCCCTGCACCCCCGTCAGGTTAGGTTCTTCGGGCCCCCCGACTCGGCGTGTTCGCACGCTCTTCGAACGGGGGAACCATGCTCGGACACCGGATGCGAAGAAGGGCCGCGCTGGTCGCGGCGGCGCTGGTCCTGGGTGCCTTCAGCGGGCTCGCGCAGGCCCATGACCAGCACGGCACCGAAGGCGGGCATCTGCCCGCCGGGAACGCGAACGTCGACCTCGTCGCCAAGCTGCGGCTGAAGAACGTCACCGAGGCCTCGGTCGCCGACGTCGGCGTCTTCCGCGGTTACGCCTATCTGGCCGCCTGGGCCGGACTCGACTGCGGCAGCAACGGCGTGCACGTCGTGGACGTACGGCAGCCCGCCGCGCCGAAGGAGGTCGCCTTCATCGGGGCCCAGCCCGGCAGCTTTCCCGGCGAGGGCATCCAGACGGTCCACCTCGACACCCCGTACTTCGACGGCGACGTCCTCGTCACCAACAACGAGCGGTGCGGCGGGCCGAGCGGCTTCGGCGGCATGAACCTGTACGACGTCACCGACCCGCGGCACCCGACACCGCTCGGCGAGGGCATCGGCGACCACACCGTCCCGGGCCAGGGCAAGAAGGACGCCCACGACATCCACAGCGTGTTCGCCTGGGACGCGGGCGACAAGGCGTACGCCGTGATCGTCGACAACGACGAGGAGAAGGACGTCGACATCGTCGACATCACCAACCCGAAGCAGGCGCACGTCATCGCCGAGTACAACCTCGACACGCTCTTCCCGCAGATCCTCCAGAGGACGCCGGTGTCCCTGGTGCAGGTCTTCCTCCACGACATGGTCGTGAAGGAGATCGACGGCCGCCAGATCCTGCTGGCCTCGTACTGGGACGCCGGCTTCGTCAAGCTCGACGTCACCGATCCGCTGGACATCCGCTACGTGGGCGACACGGACTACGCCGCCTCGGACCCCGAGGCCGCGGCCCACGGCCGGGACGTCGCCCCCGAAGGCAACGCCCACGAGGCGGAGTTCACCCGCGACGACCGCTATGTGATCGGCACGGAGGAGGACTTCCGGGCGTACTCGCCGAGCGGCCGCAACGAGACCGACGGCAGCGCACTGCACGTCAGCCAGGGCGCGTCGTTCCCGGAGCTGGAACCCGGGCAGACGCTGGCCGGCGGGACGGTCTTCGTGGGGGACGGCTGCGGAGGGGCCGCCGTTCCGCCCGGTGACCCGGAGGCCGTCGACATCGCGGTGGTCGAGCGCGGCGCCTGCGCGGCCTACGAGGCGGAGTACGCCGTGGAGGGGGCGGGCGGTCACGACGGCGTGCTGTTCGTCAGCGGCACCGGCGCCGGCGGCTGCGACCTGGCCGACCGCGTGCGGACCTTCGGGGAGCTCCCCACCTTCGGCTTCGTACCGAGGAGCGAGGGCTTCGCCCTGTTCGACCAGCCGTACGACAACGCGGCGTGCCTGGCCGGCACCGGGCCCGCGCGGATACCCGTCACGCCCGGCACGCACGGCGACCGGGTGTCGTTCACGCCGCAGTTCGACGGCTGGGGCTACGCGCACCTGTACCGCAACGAGAGCGGCAAGATGACGGAGCTGGACACGTACGCGATCACCGAGGCCCAGGACCCCGCGTACGGGCACGACTTCGAGTACGGCTCGCTGACGGTGCACGAGGTGGCCACCTCGCACCAGCGCGACGACCTCGCGTACTTCTCGTACTACGCGGGCGGGTTCCGGGTCGCGAAGATCGTCGACGACCGGCTGACGGAGGTCGGCCACTACATCGACGAGGGCGGCAACAGCCTCTGGGGCGTCCAGGTCTTCGAGTCCGGCGGCCAGGAGTACGTGGCGGCCTCGGACATGGACTCGGGGCTCTACATCTTCCGCTACACCGGTTCCGAGTAGTCCGCGACGCGGTGGGGGCCCCGGGGGCCCGGGAGCCCCCCGGCCGGCCCCCCCCCCCCGCGGCGCGGCGAACGACTCGCGCGCCCGCGCCCCCCCCCCC
>NZ_JBFAXR010000200.1:0-10724 GCF_040680895.1 Streptomyces sp. NPDC051940
GCAGGCCGGGCACGGAGCCGCCGGTGAGCATGTGGTCGTCGTGGCCGTCCGAGGTGAACAGCGGGACGGTGACCCCCCGTCCCCCGTCACCAAGGAGATAGGGTTCCCAGACCCGAAACCGCGGAACGGAGCAACACATGTCGAGGGACGCCCGCTGGAAGGCCCTGCTGGAGCTGCTCGTCGAGCAGGGGCGCCTCGACGTCGAGGAGGCCGCCACCACCCTCGGCGTGTCCGCGGCCACCATCCGCCGCGACTTCGACCAGCTCGCCGAGCAGCAGATGCTCGTCCGCACTCGGGGCGGCGCCGTCGTCCACGGCGTGTCGTACGAACTCCCCCTGCGCTACAAGACCGCCCGCCAGGCGGGCGAGAAGCACCGCATCGCGCAGGCCGTGGCCGGGCTGATCACCCCGGGCGAGGCCGTGGGGCTGACCGGCGGCACCACGACCACCGAGGTCGCCCGCGCGCTCGCCGTACGACCCGATCTCTCCGAGGGCAGCCCCGCGCTCACCATCGTCACCAACGCGCTGAACATCGCCAACGAGCTCGCCGTACGCCCGCAGTTCAAAATCGTCGTGACGGGCGGCGTGGCCCGCCCCCAGTCGTACGAGCTGATCGGCCCGCTGGCCGACGGCGTGCTCAGCCAGATCACGATCGACGTGGCCGTGCTGGGCGTCGTCGCGTTCGACGTCGTGCACGGCGCCGCCGCGCAGGACGAGGCGGAGGCAGCCATCAACCGGCTGCTGTGCGACCGCGCGGAGCGCGTCATCGTGGCCGCGGACTCAACCAAGCTGGGCAAGCGCGCCTTCGCCGGCATCTGCGCCGCCGACCGCGTCGACACGCTGGTGACCGACTCCGGGATCGACGACGCGACGGCGGCCCGGTTCGAGGAGGCCGGGGTCACGGTCGTGGCCGTCTGACCCGGGGGCCTCCCCCAGCCCCGGACCTCAGTCCCAGCCCCAGCCCCCGCCACGCCCCCCCGCCCCAACCTCCCCACCCCCGCCGCCCCGGCCGCCCCCTCCGTCCGGCCCGCCGAACACGCAAACCCCCCTCCGCGCAGCCCTCTTGACCCACCGCGCGCCAGCGCCATATCGTGCGCGAAAGCGCTTCCTAGAAAGCGCTTTCCATTTCGGATCCCGAAGTGGACCCACCAACCGAACCGCGCCACCTCCCCATCCGAGCCGCACATCTCCGAAGGCGGGTGCGATGCCGAAGTTCAGAACCGCTTTAGTGGCCGTCGCGGTAGCCGCGGTCGCGCTGCTGCCCATACCGCAGACCGCCGCCGCGGACGCCGAGACCACCGCAGCCGGGCTCGCGGACCCCATCCCCGAAGAGCCCACGCCCACCGATCTGGGCCTGGAACTCACCGAGTTCGCCCAGCTCCCCCGGTCCCAGCCGGCGACCGGGACCGTCACCGACGGACGTCTGATGCGCTACAACCGCATCAACTACCTCGGTGAGGTCCCCGACGGCTCCGGCCGGCTCTACGTCCCGGACCTCAACGGCAAGATGTACCTGCTCGACGCCGACGGCGGCGGGCAGCACACCTATCTCGACGTGGGCGCCTCGTTCGCGCCGCAGTTCTTCTCCCACCGGGGTCTCGGCCAGGGCTTCGGCTTCGTCGCCTACCACCCGGACTACGCGGCCAACGGCAAGTTCTACACCGTCCATGTGGAGCTGGCGTCGCTGGTCACCAAGCCGGTGGACTTCACGGCCCAGCCCGGTACGACATACCACGGCGTGATCACCGAGTGGACCGCCGACGACCCGGCGGCCGACACCTTCAGCGGCACCCACCGCGAGGTGATGCGGATCGGCTTCAACGGCCAGATCCACGGCATCCAGGAGATCGGCTTCAACCCGACCGCCGCCAAGGGCACCGCCGACTACGGCAAGCTCTACATCGCGGCCGGCGACGGCGGCCGCGGCGCCCGCAACGACGACCCGCGCAACCTGGCGATCCCGCACGGCAAGGTGCTGCGTATCGACCCACTGGGCACGAACAGCGCCAACGGTCAGTACGGCGTGCCGGCGGACAACCCGCTGCTGGGCAAGGACGGCGCCCTGGGCGAGATCTACGCGTACGGCTTCCGCGACCCGCACCGGTTCAGCTGGGATCCGGGCGGTACGCACCGGATGTTCCTCGGCAACATCGGCGAGAAGGCCGTCGAGGAGATCGAGGAGATCGTGCCCGGCGGCGACTACGGCTGGAGCGAGCGCGAGGGTACGTTCGCGTACAACCGCAGCGCTGCCGCCGACCCCTGCTCGCGGCTGTCGGAGCTGCCGGCGGACGACGCGAAGAACGGGTACAAGTACCCGGTCGCCCAGTTCGACCACAACCCGCCGCCCGGCTGGAACTGCACGGACGACGTCGGCCACGCGGTGATCGGCGGCTTCGTCTACCGGGCGAACAAGCTGCCGGGGCTGCAGGGCAAGTACGTGTTCGCCGACAACGTCTCCGGGCGCCTGTTCTACACCCACACCGGCGACATGCAGCTCGGTGAGGCCCCGGCGACGATCTACCAGATGATGGTGTACGACGGCGCGACCGGCGAGCGCACCACCATGCAGGGTCTGCAGGCCGACACCGTGGTCGGCGACGTGAACCGGGTGGACCTGCGCTTCGGCCGCAACTCCGCGGGTGAGCTGTTCGTCCTCAACAAGGGCGACGGCAAGATCTACAAGGTCACCGACACCCGGCGCTTCGCGTCCTGCGAGGGCGACTCCGTCACGCAGACGGACCTCATGGACGCCGGCAACTGGGACCCGGTGACCCCGTCCAAGTGGCAGTTCCCCGGCGACCAGGTGATCCTCGCCGAGGCCGGGGTCGCCCGGCCGGGGCCGCGGCGCCCGTTCGAGTACGCGGTGCTGAAGAACGGGCCCGTGCTCGGTGACGCCCAGGTCGACGCCGAGGTCAGACTCGACACCCCGGTGTCCGTCAGCAACCGGGACGTCATCATCGTCTTCGGCTGGAAGTCGGACACGGAGTTCTACTACGCACATCTCTCCCAGGACAACACCATCTACCCGCACAACGGGATCTTCCGGGTGAACAACGCGGACCGGGTGCGGATCGAGGACCAGTGGGACGCCGTCCACTCGCACGGCGCGCCCCCGTCGGTCACCGACACGGACTGGCACGGCGTACGCGTGAAGCACTGCGCGGCGACGGGCGAGATCGCCGTGTACGTCGACGGCTCGGACTACCCGCGGATGACGGCGGTCGACAAGACCTTCACGTCCGGCCGGGTGGGCTTCGGGTCGTTCGACAACATCGGCCGGATGCGCGAGCTGACGGTCACCGGCACGCCGGTCGGCTGACCGGTCCCGGCTTCCGCCGGCCGACGGAGACACGGATCCCGTCGGCCGGCGGACCCCAACGGCGCCCCCGCGCTCAGGCCGCCGGCACCTCGGCGATGGGGCTCAGATGGACCCCGGCGAGCCGCCAGCCGCACTCGCCCTCGCAGCGGGTGAGGAACTGCGTCATCCGGAACTCCCCGTCCATGTCCAGCCCGTTGTACGTCGACTGCTGGCTCTGCCGCCCGATCGCGATCGCGGTGCTGCCGTACTCGCGCACCTCGACCTCGGCCCAGTCGAACCAGTCGTGCAGCAGCAGGTCCTCCCGGTAGCGCCGCAGCCACGCGTCCTTGTCGTGGACGTAGCCGCGCGGCCCCACGGCCCGGAAGTCCTCGGTGAGCAGCGTCTCCAGCGCCTGCACGTCCCCCGCGAGCTCCGCGGCGGCCCAGCGCGCGGCGAACTCGGCGAGCTGCGCGTCCATGACCGGCCTCCTTCATGTCTCGGCCTCCGTGGCACAGCCTCCCGGTGAACGGCAGGCGGCACATCGGCCGTAAGGAGGCACTGCGGTTACAACCCGGGGAGTAGTCCGCGCCCTGTGACACCGCACCCACCGCCACCCCGCCCCTGGTGTGGTCTAGACAACCCGGGTAACGTCGCTGCCATGTACACCGACCTGACGCTGGTTCCCCGTCCGCAGCAGATCGAGATCCTCGGCGCGAGCGCACTCCCGCTGACCGCCGCCGTGCGCGAGACGCGGACCGAGGGCCTGCCGGCCCAGGGCTTCGAGATCGACATCACCGCCGACGGCGCCGAGCTGCGCCACGGCGACGAGGCCGGTCTGCGCTACGGGCGCGCACTGCTCGAGCAGATCCGCCGGCAGGCGCAGGAGCAGGACACGTGGCCCGGGCTGCGGGTCCGCGACTGGCCGGACTTCCCGGTCCGCGGGTACATGCTGGACGTCAGCCGCAGCCGCGTGCCGACCCGCGAGACGCTGGAGCGGATCGTCGGCCTGCTGGACCTGCTGCGGATCAACCAGCTCCAGCTCTACACCGAGCACACCTTCGCGTACCAGGACCACGAGCCGGTCTGGCGCCACGCCTCGCCGCTCACCGCCGACGACGTGCGGTGGCTGGACGGTCTGTGCGCGGCGCAGGGCATCGAGCTCGTCGCGAACCAGAACACCTTCGGGCACATGGAGCGCTGGCTCGCCCACGAGCCGTACCGCTCGCGGGCCGAGCTGCCGGACGGTTTCGAGCTCTTCGGCGCCCACCGCGGCGCCTCGACGCTCGCCCCGACCGAGGACAACGCCGACTTCGCGCTGGGCCTGGTACGGGAGCTGCTGCCGCACTTCACCAGCCGCCGGGTCAACATCGGCTGCGACGAGACCTGGGAGCTGGGCCGCGGGGTGAGCGCGCCGGACGCGGCGGAGCGCGGCAAGGGCCGGGTGTACGCCGACCATCTGCGCCGGCTGCTGACGCCGCTCCTCGAGGAGGGGTACGAGCCGCAGTTCTGGGGCGACATCATCGCCCACTACCCGGAGCTGGTGGGCGAGCTCCCGGCCGGGGCGACCGCCGTGGCCTGGGACTACGAGGCGCCGAGCGCCCGCGACGCGTGGGGTGCGTGGCCGCAGGCGGTGCACGACAGGCTGGCGGCCGTCGGGCACGGCGTGGACGGGCTCGCGCCCGGCTTCGCGGCGGTGGCGGCGCCGTTCGCCGAGGCCGGCTACCCGTTCTGGGTGGCCCCGGGCACCTCCACCTGGAACACCCTCACCGGCCGCATCGACAACGCCCGCGACAACCTCCTCGACGCGGCGCTCGTCGGCCGCGAGCACGGCGCGGGCGGCTATCTGATCACCGACTGGGGCGACAACGGCCACCTCCAGCCGCCGTCCGTCAGCTTCCCGCCGCTGGTCTACGGCGCCGCGGTGGCCTGGTCCGCCGACGCCAACCGCGACCTCGCGCTCTCCCCCGTCCTCGACCGCTTCGTCTTCGCCGACCCGACCGGCCGGCTCAGCGCCGCGCTGGACACGCTCGGCCACGCCTGGCGGCGCACCGGCCGGCAGTCCTTCAACGCCAGCCCGCTGGCCGCGGCGGTGGTCCCCGGCTCGTACCTGCTGGGCGAGGGCCTCGACGCCGACCAGCTCACGGCCCTGGTCCCCGACCTCGACGCGGCGCTGGCGGACATCGCCGCGGCCACACCCGGCAGCCCGGACGGCGCGCTGGTCCGGCGCGAGCTGACCGCCGCGGCCCGGCTGGTACGGCACGGCGCGTGGCGCCTGCTCCGCGAGGCGGGCGCGCCCGCCGCACCGGACGACAAGGCGCTGGCCGCCGATCTGGCGGAGGCGACGGAGCTGCACCGCGCCGCCTGGCTGGAGCGCAGCCGCCCGGGCGGTCTGGAGGCGGGCCTGGCCTCGCTGGAGCGGACGGCGGCGGAGTACGGACAGGGCTGAGCCCGGCCCGTCAGGAATGGAGGAAGGCACTGAGCCCGACCCGGCTCAGGCCTCCCCCTCGTCGTACAGCTCCAGCGTCCGCGTCCCGCCCGAGAGCCGCTCGGCGGCCACGGCCGCCAGGTGCGCGTGGAGCCGCGGCCGTACGAGCGTGCGCGCCTCGTCCAGCGTGACCAGCCGCCACTCGGCGATCTCGCGCGGGTCCAGGCGGATCGCCGCCAGCTGGTCCGGGGTCAGGACGCCGCCGTCGTAGAGGTGGATCGTCGTGGGCGGGCGCGGGTCGTCGCAGCGCCAGTAGACGGCGAGGAGGCGGCCGGGGGTGATCTCCACGCCCAGCTCCTCGCGGGCCTCACGGGCGGCGGCGCGCCGCGGGGTCTCGCCCGTGTCGGCGTCGACGCCGCCGCCCGGCAGGATCCAGCCGCGGTCCGGGTCGTACGCCGGGCGCACCAGCAGCAGGCGGCCGGTTACGTCGCCGCAGAGCACGCTCGCGCCCGCGAGGACCTTGGGCCGGCCGGCCAGGAACGACGCCCGGTCCAGCTCGCCGCGCTGCTCGCGCCCGGCCCGTTCGGCGGCGTCCTGGGCGGCGGACGAACCGGGCTGGACCGCGCCCCGGACCAGGTGGGCGACCGTGCCCGCGTGCAGTGCGGCGAGCGCCGCGCGCAGCCGGGCGGCGAGGACCGGCTTCAGCAGGCGCTCGGCGTCGGCGGGTTCGTGCCAGCCGGCGGCCACGATCTCGCCGTCCGCGAACCGGATGCCCTCCACCTGCCCCGCGGTCAGCGGGCCGACGGCGTGGATGTGCGTCACGACGGCGCGGCTGCTGCGGCGCGGCCCCGCCGCGTCCACGGCGAGCAGCCGGCCGACCGGCAGGTCCAGGCCCAGCTCCTCGCGCAGCTCGCGCGCCAACCCCTGCTCGGGCGTCTCGTGGCCCTCGACGGCGCCACCCGGCAGTTCGAGGTAGTCCTTGTACGACGGGGTGAGCACGAGCACCCGGCCGCGTCCGTCCAGCACGATGCCGGTCGCAGCGACGATGGGGGCGGGCAGGGCGTCGTAGTAGGCGCGGGACTCCTCGGCGGTGAAGCGCCGGGCGGGCGGGGCGGTCTGCCCCGCCTGTCGCGAGGACCGCCCGCCGGCCGCCTCGTCGTCGAGCAGCGCCGCCGCGAAGTCCCGCCGGTGCTCGGGGTGTTCCCGGAACCACCGGCCGAGATGGTGGGTGGCCTCGTCGTGCACCATATGCGTGAACCGGGACCGCTCCCCCAGCGCCGCCGCCACCTCCCGCGTCACCTCGGCCGGGATCACCGCGTCCTCGGCGGGCACGACGAGTACCGCGCGCCCGGTGAAGCGCCGGTACGCCTCGAGCGCGCCCGAGTCCCGCCAGCTCCCCGGGCGCCGGATGACGCCCGTGAACCCGTCGCCGAAGCGCAGCGGCCACGCCTGCTTCGCGTACACCGCGGGGGCGCCCAGGCCGACGGCCCGGACCCGGGGGCCGTAGTGCGCGGCCAAGTCCGCCACCGTCTGCCCGCTCATGCTGAAGCCGACCAGCACCAGCCGGTCCTGGCCCGGCACCCGGGCGTCGATCACGGACCGCGCCTGGTCGAACCGCCTGCGCAGGCTGAGCAGCGGCAGCTCGCCCGTGCTCTCCCCGTGCCCGGAGAAGTCGAACGCGAGGGCCGGCACGCCCAGTCGGCCGAACTCGCCCATCAGCCCGGCGAGCCGCTCCTTGTCGGCGGTGCCGGCCCCGTGGAGCAGCACGGCGGTGGTACCGCCCCCACCCGCATCGGGCAGCTCCAGACAGCTCAGCCGCTCACCGTCGGCTTCGTGCACATACCGCTTGAACGCCGTCATCCACCCGCCCGGGCTCGTCCGTCCGTATGAAGCACCCTAACCCCGCGTTTGACGGCGTATCGCCCGGGCCACCCGTCACCGCATGGCGGACAAGCAGAGCCTGCGCGTCGGGAGGCACACCGTCGACGTGTCCAACCCGGACAAACCGATGTTCCCCGACGACGGCATCACCAAGGGCGAGTTGATCGACTACTACCGGTCGGTCGCGCGCACCATGCTGCCGTATCTGCGCGGGCGCCCCGTGAGCATGGAGCGCTACCCGGACGGGCTGGACGGCCAGTCGTTCTTCCAGAAGGCAGTGGCCGGCAACCACCCGGCGTGGGTGCGCACGGAGGAGGTCAAGAAGGAGGGCGGCACGGTCACGATGGCCGTCTGCGACGACACGGCGACCCTGGTCTACCTGGCCAACCAGGCCTGTCTGACCCCCCATGTCTGGCTCAGCCGGGCGGAGCGGCCCGAGCGGCCCGACCGCCTGGTGTTCGATCTGGATCCCCCGGGCGACGACTTCGGGCTCGTCCGCTGGACGGCGTTCGAACTGCGCGCCCTGCTCCAGGAGCTGGGGCTGGACCCTCTGGTGATGACGACCGGATCGCGCGGACTGCATCTGCTGCTGCCCCTCGCCGGTGACGAGGACTTCGACTCCGTACGGGCCTTCGCCCGCGACGTCTCCGAGCTCCTCGCCGGCCGGCACCCGGACCGCCTCACCACCGAACCGCGCAAGAACAAGCGGCGCGGCCGGCTGTATCTGGACATCCAGCGCAACGCCTACGCCCAGACCGCGGTCTCCCCCTACGCCGTGCGGGCACGCCCGCACGCCCCGGTCGCCGCACCGCTGACCTGGGAGGAACTGCGCGACGAGGACATCGGGGCGCGGCACTGGACGCTGCGGACGATGCCCGGCCGGCTGCGCGACACCGGCGACGTCTGGCGCGGCCGGCGCCGCGGACGCTCGCTCACGGCTGCGCGGCGCAGGCTGTCCGGGCTCGACCGCTGATCGCCAAGTAGGCGCACTGGAACGTCGTCGGCCCCCGTTTCCGCTCCGTCCACCTCCAGTTGGACGAGATGGTCGCCACCGCCCGCGCCTACGCCGACACCGTCGCCGAACGGCCGCCGCGATCGGCGTACCGCCCGACGGCCGGGCGCGTGCCCTCGCGCCGAGACATGTGGATGTTCCAGGCGGAACAGCGGAGTTGAGACACCCGGGGGTGCCTCACGGCGTCCGTGGCGCACCCCCGGACGTCAGCCGACGCCCCCGCCGTACGAGCCGCTCCGGCCGGCGTCCCACCTGCCCGGCCGCTGGTCCTTCTTCCGTCGGGTGAGCGGCGACTGGGCCTCGTACGGGGTGCGGCGGCGGTCGCGGAGCTCGGTCTGCTCGATGTCCTCGCGCATCTCCAGCTCCTCGACGACCGGTCCCGACTCGGGCAGCTTCGGCTGCTCCTCGGGGGTGGGCGGCGGGGGTTCGTTGTCGCGGATGCGCATGCCGAGCCAGACGGCTCCGATCAACATGCCCACGACGATCAGGCCCATCACGAAGGGGCCGATGCCGACCAGCAGGTCGTTCAGTGCGAGGTTCACAGGAACCTCCCGTTCCGTCAGTAGCCGTCGTAGTAGCGGCTGCGCTCCTCCACCACCGGCGGCTGCGCGGTGGGCGGGACGGCGCGGCGGCGCCGGAAGATGCTGAGGAAGGCCGCGAGGCCGATGGCCCCGGCAGCCATCAGGATGATGCCGACCATGTCGAGGTCGACACCGGACAGCTCCCAGTCGGTGGCGAAGGCGAGGATCGCCCCGACGGCGAGGAGCAGTACGGATCCGCCGATGCCCATGAGAAGTCCCTCCGGCTGTGGGTGTCGACTGCGGAATGGCTCTGGTGGGCCAGGCATGGTTCGGGTACCCAGCACCATGCCCGGCATGCGGACGGCCCGCCCGCCGCCCACACGGGGTCTCCGGACCTGGGCCCCGGAAACCCGATCGCGGAACTGATCCGGTCACCCGACGCGGAGGGAAGCCGTCATGTCCGACACGGTCGCCGACCAGACCGCGTACGCCCGGCGCGCCCCGACGGCCGTGATCGTGCCGGCGGACGTGCAGGAGCCGGACTACTCGCCTCCCACGCACGAGTTCAAGATGGTGCCCTCCAGCATCAACTGGAGCGATTTCACCCCCCGTCCCGGACGCGAGCGCGATCGAACGCGCGGCGGCCCGCGCGGAGGTGGCGCAGGTCGCGGAACTGCTGGGGGCCGGGGTCGCGAGATGCGGGACTGCGACACGCTGCTCACGGTCGGCTCCAGCTTCCCGTACACGCAGTTCCTGCGGGAGTTCGGCAGGGCCCGCAGCGTGCAGATCGACATCGACCCGCACATGGTGGGCTGCGTTATCCGTACGAGGTGAACCTGGTCGGTGACGCGAAGCAGACACTGCGGGCGCTGCTTCCGCTGCTGCCGGACGACTCGGTGCTGACCTCCGACTCGGGCGGATGCGCGGTTCGCTGTCGGGACGGCTCGCCACGATGGGCTGCGCCGTGCCGTATGCCATCGGCGCCAAGGCGCTGGCCGGGGACGGGGCGATGCAGATGAACGGGATGGCTGAGCTGATCACCGCCGCCAAGTACTACGGCTCGTGGAGCGATCCGCGCCTGGTCGTCGGCGTGTGGAACAACCGCGATCTGAACCAGGTGACCTGGAAGATGCGGGCGATGGGCGGCGCGCCGAAGTTCGAGCCGTCGAAGTCGACCCTGAAGGGGGATCCGGAGCGCGGGGCGATGGTCAGACGCGGGCTCAAGGCGAAGATGCAGGAGTTCCTGCCGGGCGGTTCGCGCAAGGGTGAGCGGGAGTAAAGTGGGAATGTTCCGGAATTCGGCGGAATTACCGCCGCGGCACCGGAATCACTTCCGGGGCGCGGGGAACCCGGCATTCCTGGAGGTGCTTTTATGGTTCCCCTTTTGCTGGTTCTGCTGATCGTACTGCTCCTCTTCGGAGTCGGCTTCGCCTGGAAGGTGCTGTGGATCATCGCCGTGGTGGTCCTGGCCGTGTGGCTGCTGGGCTTCCTCGAGCAGCCCGGACCAGCGGGCGACGACGTTGTAGTCGACGCCCAGCCGACGGCGCTTCGGGCCCACCGGCTGGTCCTCCAGCGGGCCGTGCAGGAG
>NZ_JBFAXR010000201.1:0-10696 GCF_040680895.1 Streptomyces sp. NPDC051940
GCTGCGGCACGGTCAGCAGCTGGGGCTTCGCGGGATCGGTGCCGACCATCGCGCCGAGAGGCGCGGCCGCCTCACCGGCCGCGGTCAGCGGTACGCTCCTCGGCTGCGGAGTGATGGCCGGGCTCGGCGCCGCCATCAACACCGGCGGCGTCAGCCGCGGCGACTCCGTGGCCGTCATCGGCGTCGGCGGCGTCGGCGGCGCCGCGGTGGCCGGGGCCCGGCTGGCCGGCGCCGCGAAGATCATCGCCGTGGACATCGACGACCGCAAGCTCGCCACCGCCACCTCGCTGGGCGCGACGCACACCGTCAACTCGCGCGAGACGGACGCCGTGGAGGCGATCCGCGACCTCACCGGCGGCTTCGGCGCGGACGTCGTCATCGAGGCCGTCGGCCGCCCGGAGACCTACCGGCAGGCGTTCTACGCCCGCGACCTGGCCGGCACGGTGGTCCTGGTCGGCGTGCCGACGCCCGAGATGAAGCTGGAGCTGCCGCTGCTGGACGTGTTCGGCCGCGGCGGCTCCCTGAAGTCCAGCTGGTACGGCGACTGCCTGCCCTCGCGCGACTTCCCGATGCTGATCGACCTGTACCTCCAGGGACGGCTGGACCTGGACGCGTTCGTCACCGAGACGATCCCGCTGGACGGGGTGGAGGACGCGTTCACCCGGATGCACAAGGGCGACGTGCTGCGTTCGGTGGTGATCCTGTGACGGCCGCCGCCCGGATCGAGCGCCTCGTCACCTCCGGCACCTTCAGCCTGGACGGCGGCACCTGGGACGTCGACAACAACGTGTGGCTCGTGGGCGACGACGAGGAGGTCCTCGTGATCGACGCCGCGCACGACGCCGACGCCATCGCCGCCGCGGTCGGGGACCGGCGGGTGACCGCCATCGTGTGCACGCACGGCCACGACGACCACGTCGGCGCCGCGCCCGCGCTCGCCGAGCGGACCGGTGCGCCGGTCCTGATCCATCCGGACGACCTGGTGCTGTGGAAGCTGACGCACCCGTCCCGCGAACCCGACGGCCATCTCGCCGACGGGCAGCGCCTCACCGTGGCCGGGACGGACCTGACGGTGCTCCACACCCCGGGCCACGCGCCGGGGGCCGTCTGCCTGTACGCCCCGGACCTGGGCACGGTGTTCACCGGCGACACGCTCTTCGCGGGCGGGCCGGGGGCCACGGGACGGTCGTACTCCGACTTCGGCGTCATCATCCGCTCGATCGGCGACCGGCTGCTGACGCTGCCGCCGGGGACGGTGGTACGCACCGGGCACGGGGACTCGACGACGATCGGGGACGAGGCCCCGCATCTGCAGGAGTGGATCGACCGCGGGCACTGACGGGCGGCGCGCCCCTCGGCCGGGTCCCAGGGGCGCGCACCCTCGGCCGGGTCCCGAGGGGCGCGGGTCGGTCCGGCCTCCGGGGGCGCGCCCTCAGACCGGGCGTACCCGGGTGAAGCGCGACGCCGCGTGGTAGTCGCCCTCGATCCGGGCCACCGCCTCCCGCAGCGGCGGCAGCAGCTCCTCGCGGGCCTGCCGCGCCGTGCGGCGGCTGGCGTGCATCGAGACGTTGACCGCCGCCACCACCCGGCCCGCCCGGTCGCGTACGGGTACGGACAGCGAGCGCAGGCCCTCCTCCAGCTCCTCGTCCGCCACGGCGTGGCCCTCGCGGTCCGCCTGGTCGAGGAGGGCCGCCAGCCGCGCCGGGTCGGTCACCGTGTGCCGGGTCAGCGGGGCGAGGTCCGCGCCGGCCAGATACGCGGCGCGGTCCGCGGCCGGCAGCCCGGCCAGCAGCACCCGGCCCAGGGACGTGGCGTACGCCGGGAAGCGGGTGCCCAGCGTGATGTTGACGCTCATGATGCGCACCGTGGGCACCCGGGCCACGTACAGCACGTCGGCGCCGTCCAGCACGGCCATCGACGCGGAGTCGTGCACCCGCGCCACCAGCCCCGCCAGATGGGGCTGGGCGATGTCCGGCAGGCTCAGCCCGGACAGCGCCGCGAAGCCGAGGTCCAGGACGCGCGGGGTGAGCCGGAAGAGCCGGCCGTCGGTGGCGGTGAAGCCCAGCTGCTGCAGCGTGAGCAGGGCCCGCCGCGCGGTGGCGCGGGCCAGCCCCGTCGCCTCCGCGACGGCGGTCAGCGGCAGTTCGGCGCGGCCCGCGTCGAAGGCCGTCAGCACGGACAGGCCGCGGGCGAGCGACTCGACGAACCCGGGCCCCAGCTCCTGCTTCGACTCGCGCGCCCACTGCGACGTGGCGGATCGGGGCCCGGGCACGGACGCGGCCGCCGCCTGCGCCGGCGCCCGCTCCATCACCCGCACCGCCTCCCGCACCCGCGGCAGCGCCGCGTCCCGCAGCGACGCGGCGCTGTGCCGGCTGGTGTGGCTCACGACGCTCAGGGCGCACGACTGCCGCCCCGCGGCGTCCCGTACGGGCAGCGCGAACGCCACCAGACCGGGCTCGATGAGCTGGTCGTCCAGCGCCACGCCCGCCGTGCGAGCCGCCCGGGTCCGCGCCTCGAAGCCCGCGGCCGCCTCGCCGTGGTCGGGCGGCACCGCGGGGAAGCCCGTGTGCCGCGGATCCTCCGCCCGGCGGGCCCGCCACGCCGCCCACTGCTCCGCCGGCCAGTCGGCCGCGAACAGGGCGCCCGGCGCGCCGCGTTCGGCCGGCAGCAGATCGCCGATCCGCAGCGTCAGCGACATCGCCCGCCGCCGCACCGCCTGGTGGACGAAGCGCACGCCGTCGCGGTCGGGGACCGCGAGCGACACCGACTCGTCCAGCTCGTCCGCGAGCGCGTCGGCGACCGGCCCGAGCAGCTCCGGCAGCCGCGAGGCGCCCAGATACGCGTTGCCCAGCTCCGTCAGCAGCGGGGTGAGCACCGCGTCGCGCCCGTCGAGCCGCAGATACCCGACGTGCGCCAGGGTGCTCACCACCCGGTCCACCGTGGAGCGGGCCAGCCGCGTGTCCCGGACGAGTTCGCTGACCGCGCGCCGGCCCCCGGCGGCGGACAGCGCCCGCAGCACGGCCAGCCCGCGGGACAGCGAACCCACGGCCGCCGCGGGCGCGTCCGCGCCCAGGGCGGCGGGGGAGAGGGAGGTCATCGGCGCTCCAAGCGGCAAGGGCGGCAGGGGGGCGTACTCGGCTCCGCGGCAGGGGCGTTGACAACCGCCGCCCCCGGGACGAGACTCCGGACGAAACGCATTATGAACGAAAGTTCACGCAGCGAACAAGGGGGAATGCGGATGTCCCGCCCGCCGCTCAGGCCGCCCGCGCCACCCACACCGCTCACCCAGGGCGACATCTCCGCCGAGATCGCCGGAGCCCACGAGGCGTACGCCAAACGCCTCGCCGACGGCGCCCCGGCCGAGCACCACCCCCGCCGCGACTACGCGCCGTACCGCAGCAGCGCGCTGCGCCACCCCAAGCATGCCCTCGTCCCGGCCGGCGGCGACCCCGAAGCCGTGGAACTGAGCGGACCCGTCTTCGGCGCGACGGACGTCACCGCCCTCGACCACGACCTCACCCGGCAGCACCCCGGCGAGCCGCTCGGCGAGCGCATCACGGTCACCGGCCGCGTCCTGGACCGCGCCGGCCGCCCGGTGCGCGGCCAGCTCGTCGAGGTCTGGCAGGCCAACGCCGCCGGCCGCTACCCCCACCGGCGCGACGACCACCCCGCCCCGCTGGACCCGAACTTCACCGGCGTCGGCCGCACGCTCACCGGCGACGACGGCACGTACCACTTCGTCACGGTCAGGCCCGGCGCCTACCCCTGGCGCAACCACACGGGCGCCTGGCGCCCGGCGCACATCCACTTCTCCCTCTTCGGCACGGCGTTCACCCAGCGCCTCGTCACGCAGATGTACTTCCCCGGCGATCCGCTCTTCCCGTACGACCCGATACTCCAGTCCGTCACGGACGACGCGGCCCGCGCACGGCTCGTCGCCGTCTACGACCACGGCCTGTCCGACCCCGAGTTCTCCCTCGGATACCGCTGGGACATCGTCCTCGACGGACCCGCCGCGACCTGGACCGAGGAGGGCGCGCAGTGACGTATCCCCCCACCCCGTCCCAGACGGTCGGCCCGTTCTACGGCTACGCGCTGCCCTTCCCCGACGGCGGCGCCGTCGCCCCGCACGGCCACCCGGACACGCTCACCGTCCACGGGCACGTGTACGACGGGGAGGGCGCCCCCGTCCCCGACGCCCTGCTGGAGTTCTGGCAGCCCGCGCCCGACGGCTCCCGCGCGGGCGCGCCCGGCTCGCTCCGCCGGGACGCCGTCACCGGCGGGTATCTGGGGCGCAACGGCACGGACTTCACCGGCTTCGCCCGTGTCGCGACGGACGCCGCGGGGCACTACGCGCTGCGGACGCTGCCGCCCGGCGGGGTGCCGTACCTGGCGGTGATCGTCTTCGCCCGGGGGCTGCTGCACCACCTCCACACCCGGGTCTACCTCGACGTGACGGCCGACGACCCGCTGCTGGCGTCCCTGGAACCGGGGCGGCGGGCGACGCTGCTGGCGGCCGAGGAACGGGAGCGGGTGCACCGTTTCGACGTCCGGCTGCAGGACGATGGGGTGCATGGAGAGACGGTCTTCCTTGCCTTCGGCTGACTCCGGTCCGCCCTCTGCCGCCGACCACGGACTGCTGTCGCCCGTACACGCCGGGTCGGCCGTGGAGCAGGCGACGGGGGACGCCGCGTTCGTACGCGCCATGCTCGACGCCGAAGCCGCGCTCGTACGGGCGCAGTCGGCGCTCGGGCTCGCCCCGCCCGCGGCGGCCGAGGCGATCGCGGCGGCGGCCGCCCGCACCGACCGGTACGACGCCCGGGACCTGGCGCTGCGCGCCCGCGCCGGCGGCAACCCGGTCATCCCGCTGGTCGCCGACCTGACGCGGGCCGTCGCCGAACACGCCCCCGGGGCAGCCGCGTACGTGCACCGCGGCGCCACCAGCCAGGACATCCTCGACACGGCGGCGATGCTGGTCTGCGCCCGCGCCCTGCCCCACCTCCTCGCCGACCTGCACCGCACGGCGTCCGCCCTGGCGGCCCTGGCCGCCGCCCACCGCGACACCCCCATGCCGGGCCGCACGCTCACCCAGCACGCCGTGCCCACGACGTTCGGGCTGAAGGCCGCCGGCTGGCGGGCCCTCGTCCTCGACGCCCACACCCGCCTCACCGCCGCCCACACGGCCCTCCCCGCCCAACTGGGCGGCGCGGCGGGCACCCTGGCCGCCTTCCACGCCCACGCCGAGGCGGACGGCGTGCACGACCCGGCGCCGGGACTGCGACTGCTCGCGGCGTACGCCGCCGAGACCGGGCTCGCCGAACCACTGCTGCCCTGGCACACCCTGCGCACACCGGTCGCCGACCTGGGCGGGGCGCTCGCGTTCACCGCGGGGGCGCTGGGGAAGCTGGCGGCGGACGTGCTGCTGCTGACCCGTACGGAGACCGGTGAGCTGGCCGAGGGCGCGGGCGGGGGCTCCTCCGCGATGCCGCACAAGGCCAATCCGGTACGGGCCGCGCTCATCGCCTCCGCCGCCCGCCAGGTGCCGGCGCTGGCCGGTGTCCTGTACGCCTGCCTCGCCGCCGAGGACGAACGCCCCGCCGGCGCCTGGCACGCGGAGTGGCAGCCGCTGCGGGACGCACTGCGCCTGACCGGCGGCGCGGCCCGCGACGCGGCGGAACTCGCCACGGGGCTGCGCGTCGACGAGCGCCGCATGCGTGCGAACCTCGACGCGACGCACGGCCTGGTCGTCTCGGAGCGCCTGGCGGCGGCACTCGCCGCGGAGCTGGGCCGCGACGAGGCGACACGCGTGCTCACCCGGGCCGCGCGCCGCGCCGCGGCGGAACGCCGCCCGCTGGCCGAGGTGCTGGCCGAGGACCCCGCCGTCCCCGCGGTCGACGCCCTGACGGACCAGGCGGACTACACGGGCGCGGCGGGGGCGCTGGTCGACCGGGCGCTGGGTGACCAGAGGGGTTAGCGGGGCTCCAGCACGACGACCGCCGTCTCCGACGGCCGCATCGCGGCGAACGCGTCCAGGTCCTTGTCGATCTCCCGCCAGCGGGACCACAACCGCTCCCGCTCCGCGCCGGTCGCCACGCGGCCGCGTACCGCCCGGCGGCCGTCCTTGAGGTCGGCGGTCGCCTCGGGCCGCGCCTGCAGATTGAGCCACCACGCGGGCTCGGCCGCGCCCCAGCCGTTCATGGCCAGCGTGACGAGGTTCGGGCCGTCCTCGACGTACGCGATGATGACGGCCCGCTGCTGCCCGCTGCGCCGGCCGACGGTGGTCAGCCGCAGGGTGCCCCACCGGTCGGCCCGCGGCCGCCACAGCCCGACCCGCCCCCGGAAGAGGCGGTACAGCCCGCGGTGCACGTGCCACGCCGTCCGGATGAACCATCGCGGCGGCAGATACGGCGCCTTCTTGCCTTGCTCACCCGGCACGGCGACCCCCGGTCCGTACGACATCGGTCACGGCCAGAACGTTAGCGCCGGCCGTGGCCGGCCCACCAGAGGCCGAAGAGCCCGTTGCGCCGCCGTTCAGGCGGTGACGAGGACGACGTCCAGCCGGCGCGGGCCGTGGACGCCCTCGACGCGGTCGAGTTCGATGTCGCTGGTGGCGGAGGGGCCCGAGATCCAGGTCATGGGGCGCGTGGGGTCGAGGCGTTCCAGGGCCTCGGGGACGGAGTCGACGACCTGGTCGGGGACGCGGACGACGCAGACGTGGTGGTCGGGGACGAGGGTGATGCGGCGTCGTCCCTGGCCGTCTCCGCCGTCGAGGACGATGGTGCCGGTCTCGGCGACGGCGAGGGCGCACCCGGTCACGACGCTGTCGACCGTGTCCAGCGCGTACGGGGTGTCACCGGGGCTGTCGGGCAGCAACTCGGCGCGGGTGGCGGCCAGCCAGCCGTCGGGCAGCCCGTCCGGTACGACGACCCGGCCGCCGTCGAGGAGACCGGCGAGCACGGCGGGCAGGCCCGCCGCGTCCGTGCGGTGCACGATCGCCCGGTAGTCCGCGAGGTTCTCGGCCAGCAGGTCGGCCGTCTGCGCCGCGGTGCGCGAGCCGTGGACGCGCAGATAGGAGCGGTCGACCGCCGTCTCGTACGGGGCGGGTGCGGCAGCCGTGGGGCCGAGGGCTCGCCGGACCCGTCCCAGGATGACGTCTCTGCTGCTCACTTCTCGTTCTCCTGTCCGCCGCGCGTGCGCTGCCACCAGTCACGGAACGGTTCGGCCGGCACCTGCGGCAGTTCGCGGGTGGCCGACCACGCGCGGCCCGGGCCCGGCAGCTTGCGGGGGTGCAGGCGCCGGGTGCGCGACGCCAGCCGCTGGCCGGCGCGCAGGACGCCGGGATGCGTGAACGCCCAGCGCGCCGCGCGCATCGCGGCGCGTTCGGCGGCGTGCCCCTTCGCGGGCTTCAGGGTCACCTTCCGGCCCGCACTGGTCACCTCGCCGCCCTGGACGACGCGTTCGCGGAGGTGGACGAGGACTTCGGGGATGTCGATGGCCACCGGGCAGACGTCGTAGCACGCTCCGCACAGCGACGAGGCGTACGGGAGGGAGGCGTCGAGTTCGCTGGCCGTGCCGCGCAGCTGCGGGGTGAGGATGGCGCCGATCGGCCCGGGATAGACCGAGCCGTAGGCGTGGCCGCCGGCGCGTTCGTAGACGGGGCAGACGTTCAGGCAGGCGGAGCAGCGGATGCAGCGCAGGGCCTGGCGGCCGACCTCGTCGGCGAGGGTGTCGGTGCGTCCGTTGTCGAGGAGCACCAGGTGGAAGTCCCGCGGTCCGTCGCCGTCCGTCGTACCCGTCCACATGGTCGTGTACGGGTTCATCCGCTCGGCGGTGGAGGAGCGGGGGAGGGTCTGCAGGAACACCTCCAGGTCCCGCCAGGTCGGGACGATCTTCTCGATGCCGACCACGGAGATCAGGGTCTCGGGCAGGGTGAGGCACATCCGCCCGTTGCCCTCCGACTCCACGACCAGCAGCGTGCCCGTCTCGGCGACCATGAAGTTCGCGCCGGAGACGCCGACCTTGGCGCGCAGGAACTTCTCCCGCAGATGCCGGCGCGCCGCCTCCGCCAGCTCGGCGGGGGAGTCGGAGAGGCCGTCCGGCGCCGGGCGGCCCCACCGCGCCATCTCCGTGCGGAAGATGTCGCGGATCTCGCCGCGGTTGCGGTGGATCGCCGGGACCAGGATGTGCGAGGGGCGGTCGTCTCCCAGCTGCACGATCAGCTCGGCCAGGTCGGTCTCGTAGGCGCGGATGCCCTCGGCCTCGAGCGCCTCGTTCAGGCCGGTCTCCTGCGTGGCCATCGACTTGACCTTGACGACCTCGCTCTCGCCGGTCGCCTTCACCAGGCCCGCCACGATCCGGTTCGCCTCGGCGGCGTCCGCCGCCCAGTGCACCGTGCCGCCCGCGGCGGTGACCGCGGCCTCCAACTGCAGGAGATACGTGTCCAGATGGCGCAGGGTGTGGTCCTTGATCTGCTTGCCTGCCTCGCGCAGCCGCGCCCAGTCGTCGAGTTCCGCGACCGCCTTCGCGCGCTTGTCGCGGATCGTGTGCGTGGCGTGGCGCAGATTGCCGCGCAGCTGGGTGTCCTTGGTCGAGACCGCCGCCGCCTTCGGGAAGGCCGGCATACCCACGAACGTGCCGCTCACCAGACGTCCCCTTCCGTACTCGCCAGGATCTCGGCGATGTGCACCGGCCGCAGCTCGGTGCGCAGCCGTGCCATGGTCCCGCCGATGTGCATCAGACAGGAGTTGTCCGCCGCGCACAGCCTGTCCGCGCCGGTGGAGACGGCGTTGCGCACCTTGTCCGCGCCCATCGCCGCCGAGACGTCGGCGTTCTTCACCGCGAACGTGCCGCCGAAACCGCAGCACTCCTCCGCCCCCGGCAGCTCGACCAGCTCGAGCCCCCTGACCGCCCGCAGGAGCCGGTACGGGCGCCCGGCCAGCCCCAGGCCGCGCAGGCCGTGGCAGGTCGGGTGGTACGTCACCCTGTGCGGGTAGTACGCGCCGACGTCCGTCACGCCGAGGACGTCGACCAGGAACTCCGTCAGCTCGTACGTCTTCGGCACCACCGGCGCCACGGCCTCGGCGAGGCCGTCGCCGCGTCCCTCGGCGCGGGCCCGCTCGCCCATCCGCGGGTACAGCTCGCGCACCATCGCCCCGCACGAGCCGGACGGGGTGACGATCGCGTCGTAACCGGCGAACACCTCGGCGTAGCGGAGCGCGAGCGGCTCCGCCTCGCGCCGGTAGCCGGTGTTGTAGTGCGGCTGGCCGCAACAGGTCTGCCCCATCGGGAAGTCGACCTCGACGCCCAGCCGGTTGAGCAGGCTGACGACCGCGCGCCCCGTGTCGGGGTACAGGGTGTCGTTCACACAGGTGAGGAAGAGGGCCACGCGCATCGTCATCACGCTACTCCGATCCGTGCCGCGGCCCGGTCCCAGGCCGAGCGGTCGCCGGCCGGCTCGTACCGCGTCAGCTGCTGGGTCCGTGCCAGCAGCGCGCGCATCTGCGCCCGGTCGCCGACCAGGCCGTGGGCCCGCGCCTGCACGAGCGTGTTGCCGAGCGCCGCCGCCTCGGCGGGTCCGGCGACCACGGGCAGGCCCAGGGCGTCGGCGGTGAGGCGGCACAGCAACGCGTTGCGGGCGCCGCCGCCGACGATGTGCACGACGTCCACCGGCCGGTCGGCGAGGCGCTGTGCCTCCTCGATCGTGCGGCGGTGCGCCAGGGCGAGGGAGTCGAGGATGCAGCGGGTGGTCTCGGCGGGGGACTGCGGCACCGGCTGTCCCGAGGCCCGGCAGGCGTCGGCGATCCGCTCCGGCATCCGGCCGGGCGCGAGGAACGCGGGATCGCCGGCGTCCACCACGGACCGCAGCCCGGGGACGGCGGCCGCCTCCCGCAGCAGCGCGCCGAGTCCGGGCTCGCCCCACTCGCGCACGCACTCCTGGAGCAGCCACAGGCCCATGATGTTGCGCAGATAGCGGACCGTACCGTCGAGCCCCAGCTCGTTGGTGAAGTTGGCGCGGCGGCTGTCCTCGGTCAGCACGGGGGAGTCCAGTTCGAGTCCGGCGAGCGACCAGGTCCCCGTGCAGATGTACGCGAAACGCTCGCCGTCCGTCGCGGGCACGGCGGCCACGGCGGAGGCGGTGTCGTGCGAGCCGACCGCCGTGACGGGGATGTCGCCGTCCAGGCCGGTCTGCTCCAGGACCCCGGGCAGCAGCCGCCCGGCGGGGTCGCCGGGGCGGCGCAGCGGCGGGAAGAGGCCGAGGTCGACGCCGAGTGCGTCGGCGACGCCGTGCGCCCAGTCGCCGGTGCGCGGGTCGATCAGCTGGGTGGTGGAGGCGTTCGTCAGCTCGGTGCCCGCCTCGCCGGTCAGCCAGTACGAGACGAGGTCCGGAATCAGCAGCAGCCGGCGGGCGGCGGCCAGGGCGGGCGTGCCCTGGGCGGCCATCAGCTGGTAGACGGTGTTGAAGGGGAGGGTCTGCAGACCGGTCGCCGCGTACAGCTCCGCCGGGGGGAGCACGGACGCCGCCTTGTCGGCCATGCCGGCCGTGCGGTCGTCGCGGTAGTGCACGGGGTTGCCGACGAGCGTGCCGTCGGCGTCGAGGAGCCCGTGGGCCAGTTCCGCGGCGCGGGCGTGCGCCTGCGGTCTGGTCAGCCGGTAGAGGCGGCCCTGCATGACGAGTTCCTCGCGGACGGTCGCGTTC